>NZ_JBNDHY010000045.1:0-30358 GCF_056755315.1 Monashia sp. HAY1-2A | reverse complement strand
TCCGTCGTCGGCAGCGTCAGATGTGTATAAGAGACAGCCTGCGGACCGCCCTGGCCACGAACCGCACCATCGGCGCAGCGGTGGGGATCATCATGACCCGGCACCGGCTGACCTACGCGGACGCGTTCGACCGGCTCGTGACGGCGAGCCAGCGCGCCAACCGCAAGCTGCGCGACATCGCGGGGGTCGTCGTCGAGACCGGGGCGCTGCCGGACGGGAGTGAGGCCGGCTAGCCCCCGGCAGCGCGACACGGGTAGCGTCGGAGGCAACGCACGGGGCACGAGTCGCATGGACCCACGGACCCGCCGGTCGCCGTTGCGGCGGCAGCCGCCGTGGAGCCGACGAGACGTGAGCGAGGACCATCGCATGACACCGTCCACCGACGGCGCGGACCGCAGCCGGCCGATCGACCCCGCGGCCCTGGCCGCCAGCCTCGGCTCCCTCGGCCGCACCGGCGCCGAGGCGCTGCTGCGACCGTCGCTGCAGCAGGTCGCCGAAGCCTGTGTCGACCTGTTCCGGGTCGACGGCGCCGGGATCATGCTCGTGGACGACCGCAGCGACCTGCGGTACGTCGTCGCCACCGACGAACCGGGACGTCGGCTGGAGGACGCCGAGCTGCAGACGGGCGAGGGACCGTGCATCGAGGCGTTCGTGACGCGCCGACCCGTCACGGTCCTCGACCTCCACGCGGACCGACGCTGGCCGGTGCTGTCCCGGGTCGTCGCCGACAGCCCCATCCGCGGGGTCGTCGGCGTGCCCATCCACCTGAGCGGCGCCCCGGTGGGCACGCTCGACGTGTACCGCTCGACCCCGACGCGGTGGGAGCCGGACGCCCCTCAGGCCCTGCTCCGGTTCGCCGAGGTGGCCGAGCAGCTGATGCGCGCCTCCGTGGCCGCCGAGCGCGCGGACGAGCTCGCGGCGCAGCTGACGTACGCCCTCGAGCACCGCGCCCCCATCGAGCGCGCCGTCGGGTTCCTGATGGCCCGGCGTGGGCTGCCCCAACCGCAGGCGTTCGAGCTGTTGCGGTCGACTGCCCGGAGCACGCGTCGCCGGATCGGTGACGTCGCCACCGAGCTGCTCTCCACCGGTCGCCTCGGCGAGCCGGGGCCGCAGGCCGCCCGGCCGGGACCAGCCACCCGCTCGACGCGTCGCGAGGACCGCGGCTAGCACGAGGACGTGTTTCCCCCACGGCTGCTCGGGTAGTGCCCGGCCGAGCGGTGCCGGACGAGGCGCCCCGGACGAGGAGACACGATGCGTCGGACGATGGTCGGGCTGGGCGCCACGGCGGTGCTACTGCTCGCCGGCTGTGCAGGGGTCGGCGACAGGGGCGGTGACGCCGGGGACGCGAGCGCCGGCGCGAGCGCCGGCGCCCCCACCGGAGCCCTGAGGATCATGGGATTCGGCGGCGAGGACGAGGTGGGACAGGCGCGCATCAAGGCCTTCAAGGATGCCTACCCGTCGGTCGCGGTCACCAACAGCAAGGGCGACTTCGACGCCCAGCAGTTCCTCACGGCGCTCGCCAGCGGCAACCCGCCGGACCTCGTCTACATGGACCGCAACCTCATCGGCACGTACGCCAGGAAGGGCGCCGTCGTGCCGCTCGAGAGCTGTATCTCGGGCCAGAAGATCGACACGTCGCAGTACCGCGAGGCAGCGATGCGCTCGGTCACGCTCGGCGGGAAGGTGTACGGGATCCCGGAGTTCTACGTCGTCACGACGAACCTCGTCGATGCAGGCTCCCTGACCCAGGCCGGCGTCCGCCCGACCGACATCCAGACCAAGGACTGGGCCGCCCTCCGGGCCACGACCGCCAAGCTGTTCAAGGCCGACGGCGGCACCATCGAGCGGATCGGCTTCGACCCCAAGCTGCCCGAGTACTTCCCGCTGTGGGCCACGGCGAACGGCGCGACGATCGTCAAGGAGGACGGCGCCCCGAACCTCAACGACCCCAAGGCAGTCCAGGCGCTCGACTACACCGTCGGGCTGGTGAACGCGCAGGGCGGCTGGACGAGGTTCAAGTCGTTCCGGGACGCGTTCGACATCTTCGGGGAGAAGAACCCGCTCTCGGCACACGCCGTCGCCGCCTTCCCCATGGAGAACTGGTACGTCAACGTCCTGCGTGACTTCATCGGCAAGGGCCTCCAGCTGGAGAGCACGCCGTTCACCGACCACGAGGGCCGGCCGGTGAGCATGGTCGGCGGCAGCGCCTGGGCCATCCCGAAGGGCTCGAGGAACCCGACCGCCGCCTGCGCGTGGGCCAAGACGCTCACCGACAAGGACACGTGGATGAAGGCCGCCCGGGCCCGGATGCAGAAGGTGCAGGCCGACAAGAGCTTCTTCACCGGGCTGTTCACCGCCAACAAGCCAGCGGACGAGCAGATCAAGGCGATGTACCTCAAGAACGTGCCGGACCCCGGCTTCGAGCGGGCCATCACCAACCTCTACGGCACGCTCGACGGTGCCGTGGCCCTCAACCCGTCCCCGGCTGGCGCGGAGATCGACGCCGCCTGGCGCAGCGCCGTGACGCGCGCCCTCGCGGGGCAGCCCGCCCAGCAGGCCCTCGACCAGGCCCAGAAGGAGGCGGAGACCGCCTTCACCAAGGCTGCCGGCAATGGCTGAGGTCGCCGTGGGGCGACACCTTCGGACGGGGATGCGGGGCTCCGTGTCGCGCAAGGAGGCTCGGTCGGCGTACCTGTTCCTCGCGCCGTGGATCATCGGGTTCCTCGTGTTCACGGCCGGGCCGATGGTCGCCAGCCTGTGGCTCTCGTTCACCGACTACTCGCTCGTCGACCAGGCGAACGTCGTCGGCCTCGAGAACTACCGGCAGCTGTGGAACGACCCGCGCGTCGCGAAGTCGCTCGAGAACACGTTCGTGTACGCGGCGCTCTTCGTGCCGCTCGGCACGGCGGTCGCCCTGGCCCTCGCCATGCTGCTGCACCGGGTGGGCCGCGCGGCCGGGTTCTTCCGGACCGTGTTCTACCTACCGGTCATGACGCCGGGGGTCGCGGCGGCGGCGATGTTCCTGCTCCTGCTCAACGGGCAGCGCGGGCTCGTCAACGAGGTGCTGGGCTGGGTCGGGATCGACGGTCCCGAGTGGACCACCGACCCGGCGTGGCTCAAGCCGTCGCTCGCCGTCGTCAGCCTGTGGACCGTGGGCGGCAGCATCATCATCTACCTCGCGGCGCTCAACAACGTCCCCAGGCAGCTGTACGAGGCCGCGCTCCTCGACGGGGCGGGGCCGGTCCGGCGCTTCGTCAGCGTGACGCTGCCGATGATCTCCGGGGCCCTCTTCTTCACCGTCATCACCCACACGATCGCGGCGATGCAGATGTTCGACCAGGCGTACACGATGTTCTACGGGCCGCAGCAGAAGGCGACGGCATCCGACGAGTCGCTCGTCTACATGGTCTACCTGTTCCAGAACGGGTTCGAGTTCTTCAAGATGGGCTTCGCCTCGGCGATGGCCTGGCTGCTGTTCGTCATCATCCTCGTCATCACGCTCGTGCAGGTGCGCATCGGCAACCGCTTCGTCTACTACGAGGGAGGGCCGACGCGATGAGCATCGACACGCGCGACCTGCCGCCGTTCACCGAGCCGCCCCTCGAAGGCGCCCCGACGCCCTTGGAGCAGTGGGCGTCCCGGGGTCGGCCGCGGCGACCGGGCCGGGTGACCGGGCCGCTCCGGCTCGCCAAGTGGCTGGCGCTGCTCGTCGCGAGCATCGCGTTCGCCTACCCGCTCGTCTGGCTCGTCAGCGCCTCCCTCAAGCCGAAGTCCCAGGTCTTCGACAACCGGCTCGTCCCCGAGACGGTCCAGTGGTCGAACTTCGTCGAGGTGTGGAACGCCGGACCGGTGCTGCGCTGGCTGCTCAACTCCGGCGTCGTGGCCGTCATGGCGGCCCTCACCGTGACGCTGTCGAGCGCCTTCATCGCGTTCGGGTTCGCCTACTTCCGGTTCCGGCTGCGCGGACCCCTGTTCGGCCTCGTCCTGGCCACCATGATGCTGCCGGGCGCGGTGACGATGATCCCGGTCTACCTCATCTGGCACCGGCTCGGGCTCGTCGACACCCAGGTGCCCCTGTGGGCGAACAACCTCTTCGGGTCGGCCTTCTACATCTTCCTCATGCGCCAGTTCTTCCTCGGCATCCCGCGGGAGCTGTTCGAGGCGGCCCGGATCGACGGCTGCAGCCACGTCGGGCTGTTCCGCCGGATCGCCCTGCCCCTGTGCCGACCGGCGCTCATCATCGTGTTCATCTTCGAGTTGCAGGCCAGCTGGTCGGACCTGCTCAAGCCGCTCATCTACCTGCAGACCGAGGAGTACTACACGATGCCGCGCGGCCTCAAGCAGATCGTCGACGGGTTCGCCCTGTCAGGGGAGTACCACTGGGAGATCGCCATGGCCGCGACGCTCGTGGCGACGCTGCCCATGATCGTCGTCTTCGCCCTGGGCCAGCGGTACTTCATGGAGGGTCTGGCCACGACGGCCAAGCAGGGCTGAGGCGGGCCGCCGTCACACGCCGTCACACGCCGTCACAGACGGGCACCGCCGTACCGGTCCGCGTGGGACCGGTACGGCGGCTCGTCACCCGCCTCCCCGGGTGGGTCGGTGCGGGGCCTCGTGGGCCCGTCAGCTGGCCAACGGCTCGGGATGGTCGGCCAGCTCGTCGCGCAGCTGCTTGAAGACGCGCCCGAGCAGTCGGGACACCTGCATCTGCGTCGCGCCCAGCTCGCACGCGATCTCGCGCTGGGTGCGGTCCTCGACGAACCGCAGGCGCAGCACCTGACGCGTCTGGGCCGGGAGGCCGGCCAGCGCGCGGCCGAGGTCGACGTGGTCGCACAGCAGCTCGAGATCGGGGTCGTTCTCGCACACCGCGTCCGCGACGTGGTTCTGCTCGCCCGTCGTGCTCGGCAGGTCGATCGACAGGGGCCGGAAGCTGGAGTCGGAGCCCTCGGCCTCGCCCAGGTCGGCGGGGTCGACGCCGAGCGCGGCCGCCAGCTCGGCGCGCGTCGGGGTCCGGCCCAGCTCGTGCGTGAGGACCTCGCGTCGCTGGCGCAAGGCGAGTCGCAGCTCCTGCACGCGGCGCGATGGCCGCACGACCCAGCCGTGGTCGCGGAAGTGCCGCTTCAGCTCGCCGGACACCGTCGGCACGGCGAAACCGGCGAACGAGGCCCCGACGCGCGGTCGGTAGCGACGGATCGCCTTGAGCAGCGCCAGACGCGCCACCTGGAGCAGGTCGTCCCGCTCGATGCCCCGGTTGGTGTAGCGACGAGCGAGCCCGTCGCACAGCTCGACGTGCAGGGAGAAGATCTGCTCGACGACGTGGCGCCCCTCCGGGCTGTCGACGTCACCGATGCTCGCGAGCTCGGCGAACAGCTCGTCGGTGCGGGCGTCCCGCTCGGCGTGGACGCGGGCCGACTCGCGTCGGCGGGCAGCGGCGCGGGTCGAGCTGCCGCTGGTGGTGCCCGGGGCGGTTCCCGGGATGGTTCGCGGGGCGGTCTCCGGGGTGGACGTAGGGGTGGGAGATGTCATGCCAGTCCTCCGTCGATGGTTCGGACAGAGTCGGCACGTGGTTGGACCGCTCGGGTTGCCCTTCGACCCTCGCACCGACGGGCGCCGATGGAAAAGCCGAAATGCGAAGCGTCGGGCTCGGCAGACCGCCGTGCGGCCCGTTTGCCCCGAAGTGCCTCGGGTAGAGGCCTGGTGAGCACGTCCGGTCCGTCCGAGCACCAGGAGATGACATGACGTCCGAGATCGGCGACCGCGCCGCCGCCATGGTGCGTGACGACGACAGCGGCGGCTTCCCCGCGCAGCAGCAGGACCCGCCCGGCCTGACGAGCCGCATGGACCCTGTGCCGGACCACGGCGAGGAGACCTATGTCGGGCACGGCCGGCTGGCCGGCCTCCGCGCGCTCGTCACCGGCGGTGACTCCGGCATCGGCCGTGCGGTGGCCATCGCCTTCGCGCGGGAGGGAGCCGATGTCGCGATCAGCTACCTCGAGCCCGAGCAACCGGATGCCGAGGACACCATCGGGTGGGTCCGCAAGGAAGGACGCAAGGGCGTCCTGCTGCCCGGAGACCTCGTCCACCGCCAGACGTGCCTGCAGGTCGTCGCCGACACCGTGCGCGAGCTGGGCGGGCTCGACATCCTCGTCAACAACGCGGGCTTCCACTGGGACAAGGGCCCCCAGGGGCTCGAGGGTCTGCAACCCGACAACGTCCACCGGGTGCTCGGCACGAACCTCGAGGCGGTGCTGTGGCTGTGCCAGGCGGCGCTGCCGCATCTCGGCCCGGGGTCGAGCATCATCAACACCACCTCCATCCAGGCCTACGACCCGTCGCCGGGCCTGCTCGACTACGCGGCCACCAAGGCTGCCCTCAACAACCTCACCGTCAACCTCGCGGCGTCGCTCGGCCCCCGGGGCATCCGGGTCAACGCCGTGGCGCCGGGGCCCATCTGGACACCGCTGCAGCCGGCGACCCGCGAGGCGGACAGGATGGAGACCTTCGGTGCCCAGACGCCGCTCGGCCGGGCCGGGCAGCCGGCCGAGGTGGCGCCCGCGTACGTCTTCCTCGCCTCCCCGAGCGATGCCAGCTACGTGTCCGGGACGGTCCTCGGCGTGACCGGTGGCGGGGCGGTGTTCTGATGCCGCGCCGCCGGGGCGCGACGCCCTCCCCGGACGACGGTGCGGCGTCCGCTGCGCCCGCCACCCTCGGGCCTGAGGAGTTCCCCGGTGCGGGGCAGTGGGTCCCGCCGCGCGCAACGGTGGCCGCCCTCCGCAGCGCGGTCGACGACTGCCGGGGATGCGACCTGTTCCGGGCGGCGAGCCAGGCGGTCATGGGCGACGGCCCGGCGGACGCGCGTCTCATGGTCGTCGGCGAGCAGCCGGGCGACAAGGAGGACCTCGCCGGTCGGCCCTTCGTCGGCCCCGCCGGTCGGCTCCTCGACGAGGCACTCGCGGAGGCGGGGTTCGACCCGGGCGCCGTGTACCGCACCAACGCGGTCAAGCACTTCCGCTTCACGCAGCGCGGCAAGCGGCGGATCCACGAGGGACCGTCGCGCTGGCACGTCGCCGCCTGCGAGCCGTGGCTGCTCGCCGAGCTGGGCGCGGTGCGCCCACCGGTCGTCGTCCTGCTCGGAGCGACCGCCGGCCAGGCCGTCTTCGGCTCGTCCTTCCGGGTGGGAGCCATGCGTGGCCGGCGGCTCGAGTGGCCCGAGCGGAGCGCGTCGGCCTGGACCCCGTCCGCGGTCGTCGCCACCACCCACCCCTCGGCGGTGCTGCGGTCACGACACCGCGACGAGGACCTCGAGGCGCTCGTGGCCGACCTCGTCGTCGCGCGGCAGCTGCTCGACGACGGGGACCGCCCGCGCGACTGACGCCCGCGCGACTGACGCCCGCGCGACTGACGCCCGCGCGACTGACGCCCGCGCGACTGACGCCCGCACGGCCGGGTCAGCGCGACGTGCCGTCCCCGACCCGCCCTACCCGCCGTCGTGGACGAGAGCGCGCACGCTGTCGGCGTGGAGGCGCTCGAGCGTCTCCACCCGTCGGCGCGCCCCGGCGACGAGCGCCGGCAGGTCGAGGTCGCCGAGCCGGCCGTGGAGCGGGGTGAGCGCCTCGAGCGTCTGCCACAGGCGCAGGGTCCCGGTCGCCGCGAGCCCGAGGGCCTCGAGCTCGACGACGTCGGTGATCGGCGTCCGGTGTGACCACGACGCGTTGGGCTTGAGGCGCCCGATGCGTTCACCGACGGTGCTCACCGTCCGTTGCACGCGGCTGGGCCGCACGCCGAGGGCCCGCATCGCCCCGGCCAGCGCGGCCCGGTCGGCGGTCGCGTCCTCCAGCAGCTCACCGAGCTCGCGTCGCACGGAGGCCTGCAGGTGGTTGCCTGCCGTCAACGAGAGCCGCTTCGCGCCGGCGAGCTCGACCGCGTCGTGGTTCCGCAGGTACACCGCCAGCTGGTCCCTCGCCGACGGGCCGCCCGGGGCCTGTCGCGAGCCCCGTCGCGTGGCTCGCGAGGGGTTCGGTCCGGGCGTGGTCACGGGCGCAGCACCACCTTGAGGCAGCCGTCGTCCTTCTCGCGGAAGGTCCGGTACAGCTCGGGCGCCTCCTCGAGGCTGCCGTGGTGGGTGGCGAACGACTCGAGCCCGAGGACGTCCTCGTCGGCGTCGACGATGTCGAGCAGCTCGTCGGACCACCGGCGCACGTGGCACTGGCCCATTCGGATGGTCAGTCCCTTGTCGAAGAGGTCCATCATCGGCATCGGGTCGGCAGTGCCTCCGTAGACGCCGCTGATCGACAGGGTGCCGCCCCGCCGTACCGCGTCGACCGCGGTGTGCAGGGCCGCGAGCCGGTCGATGCCGCCGTGCTCGACCGCGGCGCGGGCCAGCGCCTTGGGCAGGCGCGCGGCGGCGTAGATGGCCTTCTCGGACAACGGGTTCCCGTGGGCCTCCATGCCCACGGCGTCGATGACGGCATCCGGTCCGCGGCCGTCCGTCAGGTCGCGCAGGGCGTCCGCGACGTCGTCGACGTCCGAGAGGTCGACGACCTCGGCGCCGCTGCGCCGCGCCAGCTCGAGCCGGTCGGGCACGAGGTCGACGCCGATGACACGTCCGACGCCGCGGTGGCGGGCGCTGCGTACGGCGAGCTGACCCACGGGCCCGAGGCCGAGGACCGCCAGCGTGTCGTTGCCGTTGACGCCGGCGTACTCGACGGCCTGCCACGCCGTGGGGAGGATGTCGGACAGGAACAGGTAGCGCTCGTCCGGCCGGCCATGTCGCACCTCGATCGGGCCGAAGTCGGCGTGGGGGACCCGCACGTACTCCGCCTGACCGCCCGGGACCGACCCGTAGAGGCTCGTGTAGCCGAAGAGGCTGGCGCCCTTGCCCTGCTCCGTGTTCTGGGTCGTCTCGCACTGGGCGAAGAGCCCCCGCTCGCACATCCAGCACCGCCCGCACGAGATGTTGAACGGCACGACGACGCGGTCGCCCGGCTCCAGCGTGCCGACGGCGTCGCCGACCTCCTCGACGATGCCCATGAACTCGTGCCCGAGGACGTCGCCCTGCTTCAGGTACGGCGCGAGCACGCCGTAGAGGTGCAGGTCGGAGCCGCAGATGGCGGTCGAGGTCACCCGGACGATCGCGTCGGTCGTGTGGTCGATGGTCGGTTCGGGTACCTCGACGACACGGACGTCTTCCATGCCCCACCAGCACACAGCCTTCATGACCCCGACCTACCCGGCGTGTCGGGTGCCAAACATCCGCACGGCCCGGGTGGTGCCGCACCGTGGCACCTCGAGAGGACACCCATGGACCCCGCACAGGACGACACCGCGCCGACGACCGACGCGACGTCCCCGTCGACCGACCGACCGGGATCGGAGGCCGCCTCCGAGCCCGTGGCACTCGTCATCGGGGCCTCGCGCGGGTTGGGCCTGCTGCTGGCGCGCGAGATGCTGCAGCGGGGCCACCGCGTCGTCGTGGCGGCCCGGGACGAGGCCGAGCTGGACCGCGCCGTGGAGCAGCTCGAAGCCGAGGGCGAGGTCCACGCGCGCGTCTGCGACGTCCGCGACCGTGACGCCGTCGGAGCCCTCGTGGGCGACGTCGAGCGCGAGCTGGGCCCGATCGAGGTGCTCCTCACCGTGGCCGGCATCATCCAGGTCGGTCCGGCGCGCGCCATGACGATGGGCGACTTCGAGGACGCGATCGCCACGATGACCTGGGGGCCGATCCACGCGGCGCTGTCGGTGCTGCCTCACATGCAGCGGCGAGGCCGCGGGCGCATCGGCACGGTCACCTCGATCGGCGGGGTCGTGCCGCCGCCCCACCTGCTGCCGTACGCCACGGCGAAGTTCGGCGCCGTCGGGTTCTCCGAGGGCCTCACCGCCGCTGTCAGCGGGTCGGGCGTCACGGCCACGACGGTCGTGCCCGGCCTCATGCGCACCGGGTCGCACCAGCGGGCCGTGTTCGCCGGCGAGGCGACGGCCGAGTACGCGTGGTTCGCGCCCGCCGCCTCGATGCCCCTGCTGTCGGTCGACGCCGACCGCGCCGCCCGACGCATCGTCGACGGGGTGCTCGGAGGACGGCCCATGGTCGTGCTGACCCCGCTCGCGTGGGTCGGGATGCGGGTGCACGGCCTGGCACCGGCCACGACGACCCGCCTGCTCGGTCTGGCCGGCCGGCTGCTGCCTGAGCGCCCGGCGCGGGGCGGCCGGCGGTCCGTGCCCGGCTACGAGGCGGCCCGCCGCCTCGCATCCCCGCTCGTCGACCGCCTCACGACGTTCGGGGACCGCGCTGCCGCCCAGACCAACGAGCGCGACGAGCCCTGAACCGCGGCCCGGGGCGCTGCTCGGCCGGTGGGTCAGCGAAGCCCCGGTCCGACGGGGACGGACCGGGGCTTCGCAGCGTCCGCGGCACGGGTCGTGGAGGGATGCCGGGAGCGGGTGGAGCGACCGTTCGGTCAGGGGTCGTCGAACGGGCGCTCCGGTGCCTCCATCGCCACCGACGCGACGGCGTTACGGGTCCGCACGGGGAAATCCCGGCAGTCGCCGAGAAACTTTCGAAAAGCGTGTCACGAATCCGTCATCGGGCCGTCTTCACTGTGACGGGGCCAGGCCGGTTCGTGGAGGGGCCGGCCCGGCCTCGTCCGTCAGGCTCCACCAGACTCCCGGACGCCGTCCGTGACCGAGGTGGGGGTGACGTCGTTGTAACTGACATCGGGCCACGGCCCGTGCTGGCGCGAGTGGTTCACGGGCCGGTGAGCGTCAGGGGGAACCTCACGGGTCCGCACGGCCACCGCACATGTGGAAGGAGCGGGTCAGCGTGTCGATCTCGAGGGACTCCCGGCTCGACCGGTTCGCCGGGGCGAGGCCATGACGGAGGACAACGTCTGCGCGCACCGGCGCCTGGAGACGCACTCGTGCTGGGCCTGGCCGGACGCCGAGGAGCGTCGGCTGCACGCCCTTCGCGGGGCCTCGGCCGGCGGCGGCCGTGCGCGCCTCCGCCGCGTGCGCCTCGCGCGCCTGGCCTGCCGCAGGGCCCACGCGCGCCCGGAGGACGGCGCCACGGCTTGACCTCGAGCGCGCTCGAGGGTCTTGACTCGTCCTCATGACAGCGAACACCCCCGAGACGACTCCCTCGGCCCGCTCCACCGGGACGCCGGCCGGCACCCGCACCCTCGGCACCCGCACCCTCGGTAGCGGTCCCGCCGCACTCACCGTGTCGACCCTCGGGCTGGGCTGCATGGGCATGTCCGAGTTCTACGGCACGGGTGACGAGCAGGAGGGCATCGCGACGATCCGCCGGGCCCTCGACCTCGGCGTCACCTTCCTCGACACCGCCGACATGTACGGGCCGTTCACCAACGAGAGACTCGTCGGCTCCGCCATTGCCGGGCGCCGGGACGAGGTCCGGCTCGCGACGAAGTTCGGCAACGAGCGTGCCGAGGACGGCACCCGGCTCGGCATCAACGGGCGCCCCGAGTACGTCCGCCGGGCCGCCGACGCGTCGCTGCAGCGGCTCGGCGTCGACCACATCGACCTCTACTACCAGCACCGCGTCGACAAGAACGTGCCGATCGAGGAGACCGTCGGTGCGATGGCCGGGCTCGTGGCCGCCGGCAAGGTGCGCCACCTCGGTCTGTCCGAGGCCTCGCCGGAGACGATCCGCCGCGCCCATGCGGTGCACCCGATCACCGCCCTGCAGACCGAGTACTCGCTGTTCACCCGCGACGTCGAGGACGACATCCTTCCCCTGCTGCGCGAGCTCGGCATCGGGCTCGTGCCCTACTCGCCGCTCGGCCGCGGCATGCTCACCGGCGCCATCACCGCCGAGGCGGACCTCGAGTCGGGTGACTCGCGCCGCACGGCGTACTTCCCGCGCTTCCAGGGCGAGGCGCTCGAGGCCAACCTCTCGCTCGTCGACCGGGTCCGCGGGCTCGCCGCAACCAAGGGGGTGACACCCGGGCAGCTCGCCCTCGCCTGGGTCCTCGCGCAGGGCGCGGACGTCGTGCCGATCCCCGGCACCAAGCGCGTGCGCTACCTGGAGGAGAACGTCGGTGCAGCGGCCGTCGTGCTGACCCCGGACGACCTGACGGCGCTCGAGGCCGCGGTGCCGCGCGATGCCGTCGTCGGGGCCCGCTACGGCGACATGTCCTCCATCGACGACTGAGGCCTCGCGGCTCCCGGCGCCGACCCCTCAGGCCGCCGGTGGCAGCGTGACTCCGAACCCGGCCACGGCGAGGCGCAGGAGCACCTGACCGGGAGCGAGCAGGTCGGCGACCCGGGCCGCGCTGAGCACCTCCAGCTCGCGCAGCCGCGAGGCGTAGGCGTCGGGCCCGGCGAGACGGGCACGCTGCAGCTCGCCGGTGTTGTGCCACACCTTCTGTCGCGCCTCGCGGAGGAACCGCCGCGACGCGCCCCGGTTGGCGGGCACCAGGACGCGGTCGAGCAGGGTGCGCCGGGACGTCGCCGCCAGCTCGGCGTCCTCGGCGGCGACGCGTCCGGCGAGGACGGCGTCGATGCGCTCGTGGTCGCGCCGGCGCCGGGCCATCAGGCGCGGGTCGTCGAAGTCGGCGTCGTCGATGACGGCGAGGAGCGCCTGGGGGAGGTCGTAGTTGACGTGCGCGTTGATGCCGGCCAGGACGTTGCGCAGCGGGGGCAGCCCGGCGGGTACGTCGAACGCGAGGCGCCAGGGCCGCGACACGGTTCCGACACCGGTGAGGTCCGCGTCGAGCGCCTCGAGGTAGAGGCCGGCGAAGACGACGTCCCACCGCTCCACCCACTCGGGGTCCTCGAAGCACGCGCCCTCGAGGGCCCGGCCGACGGCGAGCGTCGTGCGCCGATAGGTCGCGAGGAAGTCGCGCTGCGCGGCGCGACCGTCGTGCTCGGCCGACGCGAGCCGCGCCAGACGCTCGTCCATCCTCGCCACGACGTCGGCGACGCCGCGTCCGTCCGCCGGTCCGCCCATGTCCGGAATACGCTCACGGGTCGCGCTCACGCTCCTATTCTGGAGCGAGGACCGCGCGGCGTCAGCGAGAACGCGCACGTGACGCCCGTCGGCCTCCGGGTGAGGAGGGGCCATGCGTGATGCGTCCGGGCGGGGCCCGCGGTCGTTCGACCCGGTGGTCGTGGCACACCGCGAGACCGACGCGTGGGCGGCCTACTACCGCCGCGAGTGGCCGGCCTTCCTCCGGGCTGCCCTCGGCATGGTGGCCGAGGGGTTCGGCCTGGGACGCGTCGCCACCGTGCGCGCGACCTGGCACGTGCTGCGCGCCAACCAGCTCTGGGCGCCCTTCCCCGACAACGACGGTGACGGCGCCCGCGAGCAGATGCGCCGCTTCTACGCCCTCGTCGCGCGGCGCGGGGACCTACCCCTGGACCCCGCGGAGGCCGCGGCCCTGGAGGTGGAGTGGTGGCGGGTCCACCGCGCCCACCAGCACCACGAGGACGTGACGCGTGACGAGCTCGTCGCGTCCCTCGTGCGCCTCTACGCCCACGTCTACGGGGAGTCGCCGGACCGTGTCGAACCGGCTGCGCGGCACCGGGTCGAGGCGATGGACCTGTCGGACCGGTGGGTCGCGGCCGGCTGCAACGCCTCGGACCCGCTGCTGGGCGAGGAGCGCAGGGCACTCGTCGCCAGCCACAGCGCGCTGCTCGATGCCGTCTCGCGGGTCGGGCGGGTGGCGTCGTGAGCCGCGTCGGCCGCACGGCGACGGGCGAGCTCCCCGCTCGGCGGCAGCAGGGCGAGGACCGCGTGCTCGCCTCGACCCGGGCCCTCGCGGTCGGCATCGTGCCGTTCCTCGTCGCGGGCGTCGTCCTGCTCTACGGGTTCCCGGGCGACACCCGACGCCTGTTCGCGTGGCCCGTCACGCCGCCGCTCACGGCGATGGTCCTCGCCTCCGCGTACCTCGGCGGCATCTGGTTCTTCCTCCGTGCCGCCCGGGCCTCGCGCTGGGCGCTGGTGTCCGCCGGCCTGCCCGCGGTCGCCCTGTTCGCCGCGCTGCTCGGCGTCGCGACGGTCGTGCACTGGGACCGGTTCACCCACGACCACCCCGCCTTCTGGGTCTGGGCGGGCCTGTACTTCGTCGCACCACCGGCCGTCGTGGCGGTGTGGCTCGCCAACGCGCGCGCCGCGACACCGCCGCGCCAGGACGAACGCCGCGTCGGCCCGGTGACCCGAGCCGTCATCGGGGGCGGGGGAGCGGTCTCGCTGGCCCTCGGCGTCCTGCTCTGGGCGGGTCCGGGCCTCGTGTCACGCGTCTGGCCGTGGGCGCTGACGCCCCTGACCGCCCGGGTCCTTGGCGCGATCTTCTGCCTCGGCAGCGCCGGGCTCGTCGCGTTCCGCGACTGGAGGTGGGTCCGCCTGCGCCTGCTCGTCGAGGCGGAGACGGTCATGGTCGTCGCCATGCTCGTGGCGATGCTGCGCGACCGCGACTCCCTCGATGCCGGGCGCCCGATGACGTGGTTGCTCGTCACGGGGATGGCGGGCGCCCTGGCCGGTTCGGTCCGCGTGCTCCGGTCGGGCTCGCGGGCGGGACCGCTGGGCTAGGTTGAGGCCATGCGCGTGACTCACCTCGGACATGCCTGCCTGCTCGTCGAGACGGCCGGCCGCCGGCTGCTCATCGACCCGGGCTCGTTCTCGCGTGGCTTCGAGCAGCTGACCGGGCTCGACGCGATCCTCGTGACGCACAACCACGCCGACCACTTCGACCCCGACCGTGTCCCGGCACTCGTGCGCGCGAACCCCTCGACGCCGGTGCACACCGACCCGCTCACGGCCGAGAAGCTGCGCGAGGAGGGGCTCGACGCCGTACCGACGCGGCAGGGAGAACCGTTCGAGGTCGGTGACGTCACCGTCACGCCGGTCGGCGAGCTGCACGCCTTCAACCACGACGCGATGCCGCGCATCCCCAACGTCGGCGTCGTCCTGCGCGCCGCCGGCGAGCCCTCGCTCTACCACCCGGGCGACGCCTACGACGGGGAGCCCGGCCCGGTCGACGTGCTCGCCCACCCGCTCAACGCACCGTGGGCGGCGAGCCGCGACTCCATCGCCTTCGTCGGCCGCATCGCACCCAAGGTCTTCATCCCGATCCACGACGCGCTCCTTTCAGACGTCGGGCGCGACATGTACGCCGGGCACGTCCGCACCTTCGCCGGCGTCGAGGGCCTCGAGTACACCGACCTGCGCGACGAGGAGTCCGCCACCTTCTGAGGGCCACCGCCCGCCACCCGGCCGACCCGCCACCGGCCCAGACCCACCGAGCGTCAGGGGGACCATGACCGAGTCGGCAGCGCCGGACCTGCCTGCGCCGCAGGGGGTTCCAGCCGACGGCCCCGCCATCGCGGTCCGCGGCCTGGGCAAGCGGTTCGGTGACCTCGTCGCCGTCCGGGGCATCGACCTCGACGTGCCACGCGGATCGTTCTTCGGGCTCGTCGGGCCCAACGGTGCGGGCAAGACGACGACGCTGTCGATGGTCACGGGCCTGCTCCGGCCCGACGCAGGTCGGGCCTTCGTGCTCGGCCGCGACGTGTGGGCCGACCCGACCGCCGCCAAGCGGCTCCTCGGCGTCCTGCCCGACGGCCTGCGGACCTTCGACCGGCTGACGGGCCTGCAGCTCATCACCTACGCCGGGCTGCTGCGGGGCATGCCCCGCGAGCTGGCCGCCGAGCGAGCCGCCGAGCTCGTGGACGCGCTCGGGCTCACGCAGGCCCAGGGCATGCTCGTCGTCGACTACTCGGCGGGGATGGCCAAGAAGGTGACCCTCGCGTCGGCGCTCGTCCACGCCCCGCGCGTCCTCGTCCTCGACGAGCCCTTCGAGGCGGTCGACCCCGTGTCCGCCGCCACGATCCGCCGCATCCTCACCGACTTCGTCTCCGCCGGCGGCACCGTCGTCCTGTCCAGCCACGTCATGGACCTCGTCGAACGGATCTGCACGCACGTGGCCGTCATCGCCGAGGGCTCGGTCCTCGCGGCAGGGGGTCTCGACGACGTCCGCGCGGGACGCTCGCTCGAGGAGCGGTTCGTCGACCTCGTCGGCGGGTCGACCGAGGTGGTGGGGCTCTCGTGGTTGCGCACCTCGTCCGACTGAAGCTGACCCTGCTGCGGAACATCTTCCGCCGCAGTCGGGCCCAGACCGTCGGCGCCGTCGTCGGCATCGTCTACTTCTCGGTCCTCGTCACCGGGCTGACGCTCATCCTGGCGTCGCTGCGCGGCTCGCTGGAGGTCGCGACCGTCGCCCTGCCCCTCGCCGGGGCTGCCGGCATCGTGCTCTGGGTCGTCGTGCCGCTCTTCTCGTTCGGCTCCGACCCGACCCTGGACCCCGGTCGCTTCGCCCCCTTCCCGGTGCCGGCGCGGACCCTCGCGGTGGGCCTCGTCGCGGCCGCGCTCGTCGGGCTGCCGTCCGTCGCGAGCGGGATCCTCGGCCTCGGCGTCGTCGTCGCGTGGTCCCGGACCCCTGCCTCGACGGTCGTCGCCCTCCTGGCCACGTCCGTCGGCCTTCTCACGGCCGTCACGCTCTCGCGGTGGGTGTCCGCGCTGGCCACGGCCGCGACCTCGAGCCGCCGTGGGCGCGACACGCTCGTCGTCGCCGGTCTGGTGGTGCTCGTCCTCGTCGGGCCGGCCGTGTCGGTCGCGGCCCACGTCGACGACGTGCAACGCCTCGCCGTGCGCGTGTCGGGTGTCGTGGCCTGGACGCCGCTCGGCTGGGCGTGGGCCGCCCCGGGGGACGTGGCGGCCGGCCGTCCGCTCGTCGGTGCCCTGCGCCTGGCCCTGGCCGTCGCCTTCCTGCTCGGCGTCGGTGCCCTCTGGGCGCGCGCCGTCCGCCGCCAGGTCGAGAACCCGCGCGCCGTGTCGCGCAGCGACTCCGGCACGAGTCCTCCCGGCGACCTCGGCCTGCTCGGCCGCGTGCCGGACCGGCCCGCGGGTGCGGTCGCGGCCCGGGTCCTCACGTACTGGCGGCGCGACCCGCGCTACCAGATCGGCCTGCTCATGACGCCGGTCTTCCCGCTCGCCCTGCTCATCCCCTGGGCGACTGCCGACGTCACGTGGACGCCGCTGCTCATGGGCCCGCTGCTGGCCTTCCTGCTCGGCTGGAGCGAGCACAACGCGATCGCCTACGAGTCGGGGGCGTTCTGGCTGCACGTGGCCGCCGGCACCCGCGGTCTCGACGACCGCGTCGGGCGCGTGGTGCCGAACCTCGTGCTGGCCGCCGTGCTGGGACCCGTGTACGTCGTCGTCGGCAGCTGGCTCGGGGGCCGGTGGGACCTGCTGCCGCTCATCCTCGGGGTCGCGGTCACCGTCCTCGGCGCCGGCAACGCGGTGTCGAGCGTCATGAGCATCGTGCTGCCCTACCCGGTGGCCGAGCCGGGGGAGAGCCCCTTCGGCGCACCGCCGGGCGCTGCGGGCATCACCATCGTGGCCCAGTCGCTGGCGAGCGCGGGCACGGTCGCGCTGTCCTCGCCGGTGCTGCTGCTCGCGTGGCTCGCGTACTCGCCGCCGGCCGCGACCTGGCTCCTGTGGGTCACCGCGGTCGCTGGGCTTGCACTCGGACCGGTCCTGGTCGCGGTCGGCGTCCGCTACGGTGCGCGCCTGTACGACCGGCGCGCACCTGACCTGCTCGCGAGCCTCCGAGGCACCTGACGATCCCGTCGCGCGGGATGCCCAGGGGCGCAGGCGAACCCACGCCCATCCCGCGCGCGACCTGCGCTGCCCTCAGGCCTGAGTCAGGCCTGCGCCAGGTCGACGGCGAGGTGCGCTGCTCCGATGATCCCGGCCTGGTTGCGCAGCTGCGCCGGCACGATCGGGCAGCGCAGCTTGATCCGCGGCAGGAACTCCTCGCTGTCCTTGGAGATGCCGCCGCCCACGACGATGAGGTCGGGGGAGAAGAGCTTCTCGATGACGTCGTAGTAGCGCTGGAGGCGCTCCACGTACTCGTCCCAGGACAGGCCCTCGATGTCCTTGACCGACGACGCCGCCCGGTCCTCGGCGTCGAAACCGTCGATCTCGAGGTGGCCGAGCTCGGAGTTCGGGACGAGGCGGCCGTCGTGGATGAGGGCCGTGCCGATGCCGGTGCCGAGCGTCGTGAGGATGACGAGGCCCTGCACGCCCTTCGCCGCGCCGTAGTACATCTCGGCGAGGCCGGCGGCGTCCGCGTCGTTGAGGACGGTGACGGCGCGGCCGGTGTGCTCCTTGATGAGCGCCTCGGCGTCGGTGTCGATCCACGACGGGTCGATGTTCGCCGCCGACAGGACGGTGCCCCGGATGACGACGGCCGGCACGGTGACACCGATGGGCGAGTCGCCGGTGACGTCGGCGAAGTGCTCGACGATCTGGTCGACGACCTCGGCGACGGCGTCGGGCGTCGCTGGCTTCGGGGTGAGGATCTTGAGCCGCTTGCCGGCGAGGTCGCCCTCGGCGAGGTCGACCGGTGCGCCCTTGATGCCGCTCCCGCCGATGTCGATGCCGAGGGGCTTGCCCTTCTTGCCCATGTCCCTGCCTTCGTGTTGAGGACGTGTCGTCGTGGTGGTCGTGGTCGTGGTCGTCGTCGTCGCGCCTCCGGAGCGACGGTCCGGTACCGGGCGCTTGTGCGAGGTTAGGGGATCGCCGCGGTCGGCAGCGTCAGGATCTCGTTGCCGTCCTCGGTGACGACGATGGTGTGCTCGAACTGGGCCGAGCGGCTGCCGTCGCGCGTCACGACGGTCCAGCGGTCGTCCCACATCCGCCACTCCGGCGTGCCGAGGTTGAGCATGGGCTCGATGGTGAAGGTCATGCCCGGCTCGATGACGGTCGCGTAGCTCGGCGCGGCGTCGTAGTGGGGCACGATGAGCCCGGAGTGGAACTCCAGCCCGATGCCGTGGCCGGTGAAGTCGCGCACGACGCCGTAGCCGAAGCGCTTGGCGTAGCTCTCGATGACGCGTCCGATGACGTTGATCTCACGGCCCGGCCGGGCCGCCCTGATGCCGCGCATCATGGCCTCGTGGGTCCGCTCGACGAGCAGCCGGGACTCCTCGGGGACGTCACCGACGAGGTAGGTGGCGTCGGTGTCGCCGTGCACGCCGTGGATGTAGGCGGTGACGTCGATGTTGACGATGTCACCGTCCTCGAGGGGGCGCGCGTCGGGGATGCCGTGGCAGATGACCTCGTTGACGCTCGTGCACACCGACTTCGGGAAACCCTTGTAGCCCAGCGGCGAGGGGTAGGCGCCGTGGTCGAGGAGGTACTCGTGGGCGACGGCGTCGAGCTCGTCGGTGGTGACGCCGGGCGCGATGCGCTGGGCCGCGGCAGCCATGGCGTCGGCCGCGATCCGGCCCGCCACCCGCATCCGCTCGATCGTCTCGGCGTCCTTGACGAGGACGTCGCCGTCCTCCCGGGGGTTCGGCACGTCGACGTAGTGGGGACGCTCGATGGAGGCCGGCACCGGGCGTCGCGGACTGAGCGGGTGCGGTGACACCCCGGGCTGGAGCAACGGCATACGGTGGAGTGTAGGTCGTCGCAGGTGGGCCGCCACGAGGGCTGCCCACGAGACGGACCCCGGTCGAGAAGGAGTGCGAAGGTGAGCTTCTGGTACAACGTCGACACCGGTCAGGTCGAGACCGACGAGAACCGCAGCCGCGGCGAGCAGGTCCTGGGCCCGTACGCCACGGAGGAGGAGGCGCGCCGCGCCCTCGACACCGCGCGGGCGAGGACGGACCAGTGGGACGCGGAGGACCGCGCCTGGAACGAGAAGGGCTCCGCGGGCAGGGGGACGACGGGCACGTCGTGGGACGACGAGGAGGTCGAGGACTGACGGTCCCGAGGACGCGGCCGGCCGGGCGGCACCCTTCGTGCCGGGCCGGCTCGCCTCAGCTGTCGAAGGAGTGCTCGGGACCCGGGAAGGTGCCCGCCGCGACGTCCTCGGCGTAGGCGCGCGCTGCCGCGAGCAGGGTGCCGCGCAGGTCCGCGTACTTCTTGACGAACCGCGGTGCCCGGCCCGCGCGCAGCCCGGCGAAGTCGCTCCAGACGAGCACCTGGGCGTCGGTCGCCGGCCCGGCGCCGATGCCGATGGTGGGGATGGCCAGCACCTCGGTGACCCGCTCGGCCACCGGCGCGGGAACCATCTCCAGGACCACCGCGAAGGCGCCCGCGTCCTGCAGGGCCAACGCCTCGTCGACGAGCGCGTCGGCGGCGTCGCCACGGCCCTGCACCCGGTAGCCACCGAGCTGGTGCTCGCTCTGCGGGGTGAACCCGACGTGCGCCATGACGGGGATGCCGGCATCGGTGAGGGTCCTGACAAGGGGGACCATGGCGGTGCCTCCCTCGAGCTTGACCGCGTGGGCGAGGCCCTCCTTCATGAGGCGCACCGCGCTGGCGAAGCCCTGCTCGACGGAGGCCCCGTACGAGCCGAACGGGAGATCGGCGACGACGAGCGCGCGCCGGGCGGCGCTCGAGACCGCGCGCACGAGGGGCACCAGCTCCTCGAGCGTCACCGGCACCGTCGTCTCGTAGCCGTACACGTTGTTGCCGGCGGAGTCGCCGACGAGCAGGACGGGGATACCGGCCTCGTCGAAGATCTGCGCGGCGTACATGTCGTACGCCGTGAGCATCGCCCAGCGACGCCGCTCGGCCTTCATCGCCTGCAGGTGCGGGATGCGGACCCGGCGCGGCCCGGGGTCCACGACGGGCGAGCCCGAGCCCGAGCCCGGCCCGGTGCTCCCGGCGCCACCTGACAGGTCCCGGGCGCCCGAGCCGTACGGGCTCGGCTCCTCGGCGGCGTCGCTGCTCATGGCGCCGAGCATATCGACGGGCCGCCGGGACCCCGGACCGGTCCGGCCGGGTGGTCCCCGGGCCTTGCAGACACGGGCCCGGTGTGACTGCTGTGACCCGTATCCGATCGTCTCGCCGTTGCCAAGGTCCGATACCCGTCTCTTTACGAAGTTTTTACGTTCTCCTGCCCGAACAGCCCTGTACCACAAGTTTTTTCGTTTCCCCGTCCACTCCCGGCCACATTGTCGGTGATCTGTGTTCTGATACGCGATGGCGCCGGATGGAGGCGCTCTGTGACCAGGAGGACAGATCTTGAACAAGCGCCAGTGGAGTGCTGTCTCGGGGTTGGCCGTGGGGGCGCTCGTCGTCACCGGCCTCACCGCCCCGACGCAGGCTCAGGCAACGCCCGTGGCGACGGCGACGGTGAGCGGTGACCCCGCGGCCGCGCAGGCTTCGCAGCCCGACAACCTGCCCAACCCCCTCGCCGAGGCCAAGAACGCCGAGCGCCAGGACGCCGTCCACAAGCTCCTCAGGGGCGAGGCGACGACGAAGACCATCGGCGGCAACCGCGTCATCGAGGTCAAGAGCAAGGGCAAGGGCGGCAAGCCCGGTACGTCGCGGTACGTCGACTACCCGGTCAACCGTGAAGAGGACATCTTCACGGTCCTCACCGACTTCGGCACCCAGACGAAGACCGGCTTCAGCACGGCGCCCGGCCCGGTGCACAACCAGATCGCCAGCCCGGACCGAAACTGGGACGGCAACAGCACCGACGACAACTCGACGTACTGGGTCCCGGACTTCAACCGCGCCCACTACCTCGACATGATGTTCGGCGACGGCGAGTCGTTCAAGAACTTCTACCTCAAGCAGTCCAACGGCCGCTTCCTGGCCAAGGGCGACGTCTCCGACTGGGTGACCGTCCCCTACAACGAGGCCCGCTACGGCGCGAAGAACAACGCCGACGGCTACTGGAACTACATCAAGGACACCGCCAGCGCCTGGTACGACGACCAGAAGGCCAAGGGCAGGTCCGACGCCGAGATCGCCGACTACCTCAAGCAGTTCGACAAGGTCGACCGCTACGACTACGACGGCGACGGCAACTTCAACGAGCCGGACGGCTACATCGACCACTTCCAGGCGATCCACGCCGGTGAGGGCGAGGAGGCCGGCGGTGGCGCCCAGGGCGTCGACGCCATCTGGTCGCACCGCTGGTACGCCTTCTCGACCGACGCCGGCAAGACCGGACCGGAGGGCAACAAGCTCGGTGGCGTGCCGCTCGGCAGCTCCGGCATCTGGATCGGTGACTACACGACCGAGCCCGAGAACGGCGGCCTCGGCGTGTTCTCGCACGAGTTCGGGCACGACCTCGGCCTGCCCGACCTCTACGACACGAACGGCGGCGACAACAGCACCGCCTTCTGGACTCTCATGAGCGGCGGGTCGTGGCTCAACCACGGCACCGACTCCATCGGCACGACGCCCGGCTACATGGGCCCGTGGGAGAAGCTCCAGCTCGGCTGGCTCGACTACAAGGTCGTCCCGTACGGCACCGACATGACCGTCAAGCTCGGCCCGGCCGACCGCGCGAGCAGGACGAACTACCAGGCGCTGGTCGTCCCGCTGCCCGAGCGCACCGTCACCTCCGACCGCAACACCCCCCACTCGGGCTCGGGTGAGTGGTGGAGCGGCTTCGGCGACAACCTCGACGCCACCCTGTCGCGCACCGTCGACCTGACCGGCGCCACGACGTCGGCCTCGGTCGACGCCTGGGCCCAGGGCAACCTCGAGCCGGACTACGACTACCTCTACGGCGAGGTCTCCACCGACAACGGTGCGACGTGGACGCAGGTGGGCCAGCCGGTCAACGGCATCTTCGGCTGGGCGAAGAAGAGCTTCGACCTGTCGGCCTACAAGGGCACGTCGGTCCAGTTCCGCTTCCGCGTCGCCACCGACGGCGGCGTGGCGAGCGAGGCGTTCGTCGACGACGTCACGGTGACGACGGACGGCACGGCCGGTCCGGTCGACGACGTCGAGTCGGGCGCCGGGGCGTGGACCGCCGACGGGTTCAGCATCATCGACGGCACGACCTCCAAGCAGGTGCAGGACGTCTACTTCGCCGAGAACCGCGTCTACAGCGGCTATGACGCCACGCTGAAGACCGGTCCGTACAACTTCGGCTGGGCCACGACCAAGCCCGACTGGGTGGAGCGCTTCCCGTACCAGAACGGCATGCTCGTCTGGTTCGCCAACGGTGAGTACGGCGACAACAACACGAAGGACCACCCGGGTGGCGGTCAGGTGCTGCCGGTCGACGCGCGACCCGCGCCGATCATGCTGGACAACGCCAACGGCACCCAGACGATGCTCGGCAACCGTCGCCAGCCGTTCGACGCGACGTTCGGCCAGGAGGCCACCGACGCGGTGAGCTTCCACCGCAACGGCGTCGAGACCGTGGTCCCGTCGCGGCCGGCCATCCCGACGTTCGACGACTCCGACGTCAACCGGTACTGGTCCTCGGCGAACCCGTGGGCCTCCACCAAGGTGGCCGGTTCGGGCACGAGGATGACGGTCGCCAAGACCTCCGACGGTGGCAACGAGCTGCAGGTCAAGGTCAGCTTCAAGTGACCTGAGGTCGGCTGACGTGCGGGCCCCCGGGGATGTGTCCCCGGGGGCCCGTGCGCGTCGGGTGTCTCGGGCTGCGAGTCTCTTAACGTCGGTGAAACAGCGATGCGGCAGGATCGACACATGAACCGTCAGGAAGAGTTCGTGCTGCGCACGATCGAGGAGCGTGACATCCGGTTCGTCCGTCTGTGGTTCACGGACGTGCTGGGCACCCTCAAGTCCGTGGCCGTCGCGCCGGCGGAGCTCGAGGGCGCGTTCGCCGAGGGCATCGGCTTCGACGGTTCGGCGATCGAGGGCCTGACCCGGGTGTACGAGGCGGACATGCTCGCCAAGCCCGACCCCTCGACCTTCCAGATCCTGCCCTGGCGGGGGGACCCGCCGGGAACCGCCCGGATGTTCTGCGACCTGCAGCTGCCGGACGGCTCACCGAGCAACGCCGACCCCCGGCACGTCCTCCAGCGGGCGCTGACCCGGGCCGCCGACCTCGGCTTCACCTTCTACACCCATCCCGAGATCGAGTTCTTCCTCCTCGAGCAGGGCCGTGACGCGCAGGGCCGCCCCGTGCCGGTCGACGACGCCGGCTACTTCGACCACGTGCCGCACGGCACGGGCCACGACTTCCGCCGGGCGGCGATCACGATGCTCGAGAACATGGGCATCTCGGTCGAGTTCAGCCACCACGAGGGGGCGCCCGGCCAGAACGAGATCGACCTGCGCTACGCCGACGCCCTGAGCACCGCCGACAACATCATGACGTTCCGCACGGTCGTCAAGGAGGTCGCGCTGACGCAGGGCATCTACGCGACCTTCATGCCCAAGCCGTTCTCGGAGCACCCGGGCTCGGGCATGCACACCCACCTGTCGCTCTTCGAGGGCGACTCCAATGCCTTCTACGAGGCGGGGGCGCCGTACCAGCTCAGCAAGGTCGGGCGGCAGTTCATCGCCGGCCTGCTGACCCACGGCGCCGAGATCGCCGCCGTCACCAACCAGTGGGTCAACTCGTACAAGCGGCTCTGGGGAGGGGGCGAGGCGCCGGCCCACCTGACCTGGGGCCACAACAACCGCTCGGCCCTCGTGCGGGTTCCGATGCACAAGCCCAACAAGGGCCAGTCGACGCGCGTCGAGGTGCGCTCCCTCGACGCCGCGTGCAACCCCTACCTCGCGTTCGCCGTGCTGCTCGGTGCCGGTCTCAAGGGCATCGAGGAGGGTTACGACCTGCCGCCGGAGACCGAGGACGACGTGTGGAGCCTCACCGACTCCGAGCGTCGCGCCATGGGCATCAAGCCGCTGCCCGCCTCGCTCGGCCGCGCCCTCGAGGTGATGGAGAGCAGCGACCTCGTCGCCGACATCCTCGGTGAGCACGTCTTCGACTTCTTCCTGCGCAACAAGCGCCAGGAGTGGGTCGACTACCGCAACGAGGTCAGCCAGTTCGAGCTGAACCGCTACCTGCCCCGCCTCTGACGCGACCCGAAGCGAGCTGACCCGACACCGATGTCATCGCGCACGACCACGACCGCCGGGGCGCTCGCCCGGCTCGGCTTCGCCGACCCGGCACGAGCCGCCGGCCTGCTCGGCGACCGGGCGCTGGTTCCGCTGCGGGCCGCCACCCCTGACGGGCACCTCGACGACCTGGTCGCGGCGGTCGGCGACACCGCCGACCCCGACGAGGGCCTGCTCGGGCTGGTCCGCGTCGCCGAGTCGCTGGCCCGCCTCGACGACGACGCCGACTGGGGCATCAGCGCGTTCGCGCGTGAGCTGGCCACCGAGGGCGAGGGCCGCGACCGCGTCACGGCCGTGCTCGGTGGGTCGACGGCCCTCGTCGACCACCTCGTGCGCCACCCCGAGCACTGGGTGGAGGCGGCGCGCGCGCGACGTGTCAGCGGGGAGGAGATCCGGGCCGAGCTCGTCGGCGCCGTCACCCACCGAGGGCAGGGGCTGTCCGCCCTCGACAGCCTGCGCATCGCCTACCGTCGCGGGCTGATCCGGGTCGCCGCGCTCGACCTGACCTCGGCCGACCCGCTCGCCATGATGCCGACGGTCGGGGAGGCCCTCGCCGAGCTCGCCGAGGCAGCCCTCGAGGCGGCCCTCGTCATCGCCCGCGAGGAGCACGGTCCGGGCCACGAGGCCTGCCGGCTCGCCATCATCGGGATGGGCAAGACCGGCGGCGGCGAGCTCAACTACGTCAGCGACGTCGACGTCATCTTCGTCGCCGAGCCCGCCGAGGGCGTCGACGAGGACACCGCCCTGCGCGTCGGGACGGCTCTCGCGACCGCGACGATGCGGGCCTGCTCGACGCCCACGCCGGAGGGCAGCCTGTGGCCGGTCGACGCGGCGCTGCGTCCCGAGGGCAAGCAGGGACCCCTCGTGCGGACGATCCGCAGCCACAAGGCGTACTACGAGCGCTGGGCCAAGACGTGGGAGTTCCAGGCGCTGCTCAAGGCGTGGGTCTCGGCCGGTGACCAGGACCTCGGGCTGCGCTACAAGGCCGAGATCACGCCCATGGTGTGGGAGGCGGCGAGCCGCGACCACTTCGTCGAGGACGTCCAGGCGATGCGTCGTCGCGTCGAGCAGCACGTCCCGGCCGGTGAGGCCGAGCGCCAGCTCAAGCTCGGGCCGGGTGGGCTGCGCGACGTCGAGTTCAGCGTCCAGCTGCTCCAGCTCGTCCACGGCCGCACCGACGCGTCGCTTCGCTCGGCGACGACCCTCGAGGCCCTGGCCGCCCTCGCCCGCGGCGGCTACGTCGGCCGCGACGACGCCGCGGTGCTCGACCGTGCCTACCGTCAGCTGCGCTGCCTCGAGCACCGCATCCAGCTGCACCGGCTGCGGCGCACCCACCTCATGCCGGTGACCGAGGCCGACCTCCGGCGGCTCGGCCGCTCGATGGGCCACCGCACGGACCCCGAGAAGGAGGTCGTGGGGGAGCGGCAGGCGTCGGCACGCGAGGTCCGGCGACTGCACGAGCGCCTCTTCTACCGCCCCCTGCTCGCGGCCGTGGCCAAGCTCAGCCCTACCGATGCCCGCCTCAGCGCGGAGGCCGCGCGGCAGCGGCTGTCGGCGCTCGGCTTCCGCGACCCGGCGGGCGCGCTCCGGCACATCGAGGCGCTGACGACCGGCGTGAGCCGACGCGCCGCGATCCAGCGCACCCTGCTGCCGGTCATGCTCGCGTGGTTCGCCGACGAGGCCGACCCCGACGCCGGGCTGCTGTCCTTCCGCCGCGTCTCCGACGAGCTGGGCACGACGCACTGGTACCTCAAGATGCTGCGCGACGAGGGCCGCGCGGCAGACCGGCTGGCGCACTGCCTCGCCCGCAGCCGCTACGCCGCGGACCTGCTCGTCAGCTCGCCCGAGAGCGTGTCGGTCCTCGGTGACCCGAACGGTCTCGCCGCCCGGGGTCGTGCGGCCATCGAGGCGACGATGCGTTCGGCGGCCGGGCGCCGCGACACCGCCGCCGAAGCCGTGGCCGCGGTGCGCGCGATCCGGCGTCACGAGCTGCTGCGGATCGTCCTCGCCGACCTCGTCGGCGAGCTCGACCTCGCCGGGGTCGGCACGGCCCTGACCGACCTCACGGCCGCGACGATCCAGGTGAGCCTCGAGGCCGTCGTCGCCGAGGCCGAGCGTGGCGGGCAGCCGCTGGGCGGCGAGGTGCTCGTCGTCGCCATGGGCAGCTTCGGTGGCGGCGAGCTGACGTACTCCTCGGACGCCGACGTCATGTTCGTGACACGCCCCGGGGACGGCTTCGCCGAGGCGGACGTCCAGGCTCGGGTCACCGCGGTCGTCCAGGACCTGCGCAAGCTGCTGTCGGCCACCGGCGCCGACCCGGCCCTCGGGCTCGACGCCGACCTCCGGCCCGAGGGCAAGAACGGCCCCCTCGTGCGCAGCCTCGACTCCTTCCGGACGTACTACGAGCGGTGGGCGCTGACGTGGGAGTTCCAGGCCCTGCTGCGGGCGACGCCGGTCGCCGGCTCGGACGCCCTCGCCGAGGACTTCCGCGCGCTCATCGCGCCGCTGCGCTGGCCCGAGGGCGGCCTCGACGAGGGCCAGGTGCGCGACATCCGCACCATGAAGGCGCGCGTCGAGAGCGAGCGGCTTCCGCGGGGCGCCGACCCGCGCACGCACATCAAGCTGGGCCGCGGCGGCCTCACGGACGTCGAGTGGACCGTCCAGCTGGGCCAGCTGCGGCACGCGCACGACCACCCGGCGCTGCGCGTCACCGGCACGATGGCGGCGCTCGACGCCCTCGCCGACGCGGGGCTCATCGACGCCGACGACGCCACGGCCCTGCGCGACGCGTGGCGGCTCGGCGCCATGCTGCGCAACGCCGGCGTGCTCTGGCGTGGGCGGTCCATCGACAGCGTGCCCTCGGACGTCCGCGACGCCGACGGCATGGGCCGGATCATGGGTCGGCCGGCGGGTGAGGGAGCCGAGCTGTGGGAGCTGTGGCGGCGCGTCGCCCGACGCTGTCGGCACGCGACTGATTTCAACTTTTACGACTCACCACCTCGGGGTAGCGTCATCCCGTGAGTGCGAGCGGTGGTGAGGCAGGCCCCGGCGTGCCGTCCTACGCCGCCGTGCTCCGGACCCCGCACTTCCTCCCGGTCTTCGGGGCCAACGCCCTGTCGATGTGGGGTGACTACATCGCCCGCGTCACCATCGCGGCCGTCGTCTACCAGATGACGTCCTCGCCGCTGGCGACGGCCACGACGCTCGCGGTGAGCCTCGTGCCCTCGTTCTTCGGCCGCAGCCTCGTCGGGCCGGTCGTCGACCGGTTCCCCTACAAGTGGGTCCTCATCTGGTCGCACCTGCTGCGCGCCGCCTGCGTCCTCGGCCTGATGTGGCTCGTGGTGGGCGGCTCCGGCGTCCACCTGCCGTCGGTGTTCGCGGTCCTGTTCCTCCTCGAGCTCGTCGGGGGAGCCTCGGTCGCCTCGAACATGGTGCTGCTCACCGACCTCTTCGAGGACCGCCACACCTACGCTCGCGCCATCGGCCTCGGCGCGATGTCCGAGCAGGCCAACCAGGCCATCGGTCTGGCCCTCGGCGGTGGCATCGTCGCGCTCGTCGGCCCGGAGCTCGGGCTGCTCATCGACCTCGTGACCTTCGTGCTGGCCGCCCTCGTGATCCTCGTCGTGGTCGACCTGCGGCCCGTGTCGGGCGAGCGCGGCAAGGGCGTGCGGGGCTTCCTGCACGACCTCGGCACCGCAGCCGGTGACCTCGCCCGGCATCCCGTGCTGGCCCGCCTCGTCCTGCTCAGCGCGGTGGCGTGCCTCGGCATCGCGGCCCCCGAGGCGCTGGCCATCCCGATCGCGGCGCACCACGGAGCGGCCAGCTGGGGCGGCGTCCTCATGGCCGCGCCGATCGTCGGGGCCATCGTCGGCATCGTCATCATCGGCCGGCGTGGCGTGCACCAGCAGAACCGCTCCATCGTGCCGCTCGCGCTGCTCATGCCGCTGCCGCTGCTCGCGACCGCCCTGCAACCGCCGGTCGTCATCGTCGCGGGGCTCTTCCTCGTGTCCGGCATGTGCCAGGCGTTCATGGTCCCGCTGCAGGCCACCTTCGCGCTCGTCACCGAGCCCGAGCTGCGTGGCCGCATCTTCTCCCTCGCCGGGTCGGTGTCGATCGCCGCGGCGGGGGCCGCCTACCTCGTGGCGGGGTGGCTCGGCTCGCACGCCGGGCCCCATCCGGCCGTCGCCATCTGCGCCGCGGTCTGCCTCCTCCTCGTGGGCCTGCTCGCGATGTCGTGGCCGCACGCCCACGTCCGCCGCGCCGTCGACCACGCCTACGCTCCGTCGTCCCACGCCGCCTGAGGCGTCACCCGCGGCGCCGGGGACGCGTCAGCCCGCCCGGCGGGGCGGCCGGGCGGGTTGACGCGTCGCGTATGTGGATGGGCCTCAGCGCATCCCGTTGGCCTTGAGCAGGGCCCGCCACGTCGAGTGGTACGCGATGCCGCTCGCCACGAGGCCGTGGGCCAGCTGCCAGGCCTTGAGCCGAGCCGAGGTCGTGGACAGGAAGCTGCCGGTCGGCGAGACGCCGATCGCCTTCTGCAGCGACGAGACCGCGGCTCCGGTCATGCCGTAGCGCAGCACCATGCCGGAGCGCGGCACCAGCTCCTTGAGCAGCGAGCTCGCGCCCGCGGGCGCCGTGACCGTGCTGTAGGCCGGGCAGCGTCGGACATTGGCGCTCGAGTAGCCGGCGGACCAGTTGAGGTCCGACGGGCGGCAGGGGCCCCAGTCGACCGCAGCGACCTGCTTGGTCCAGAACGAGGTGCGACCGAGCGCGCCCTCCCACGAGAGGGTGAGGTGGATGTGGTTGCGGTGGCAGTTCGTGTCGGCCGACGGCTCCGGCGTCTGGGCACAGTTGAGGTACGGACGCCACCCTTCGTCCGTGCGGTAGGAGCTCCACATCTTGTTGTTCCAGATGATGTACATGACTCCGAGGCGGCGGGCGTTGGCGAAGCGGTTGCCGGAGTCGTCGGTCGCGAGCAGCCACGTGAGCAGGGCGCCGGCGTCGGCGCGCTCGGCGGTGTCGCGCACGTTGAAGAACGTGTCGAGGGCGCGCCCGTCGAAGTGTTCGGAGTTCGGCCTGGTCGCACCGGTGCACGAACGCAGCGTGCTGTAGCTGTTCGCGTAGGTGGCCTTGATGAGGTTGCCGAGCTTGAGCGTGCCGGTGCGGTTGCGGAGGTCGCAGCCGGTGTTCGGCACGTAGGGTGACAGGCCCTCGATGGCGGTCGGGAGCCCGCTCGGGATGGGTGGGACGGTGGCGTCGCCCGCCCGAGCGGGGGAGGCGAGCGCGGGGACGAGGATCGCGGCGACGAGGGCGGCGACGACGACGAGAGCGCGGACGGGACGGCGCCGCGACGTCCTGTCGGGCGAGGGGCGGGAAGCTGTCTCTTATACACATCTCCGAGCCCACGAGACGCGTAGTAATCTGGGGGGGGGGTTTTTTTTTTGCGAGGGGGGGGGGGGGGGGGGGGGGGGGGGGGGGGGGGGGGGGGGGGGGGGGGGG
>NZ_JBNDHY010000044.1:0-30635 GCF_056755315.1 Monashia sp. HAY1-2A | reverse complement strand
ATCGAGGACGCCGCGGAGGTCGAGACGCTGGCGGCGAGCGTCGACGACAACGGCGGTGCCTACTTCGTGCCGGCCTTCTCCGGTCTCTTCGCGCCGTACTGGCGCCCCGACGCACGGGGCGCCCTCGTCGGTCTGACGCGCTACGTCGACAAAGGGCACATCGCCCGGGCGGCCTTGGAGGCCACGGCCTTCCAGACGCGCGAGGTGCTCGACGCCATGGACGCCGACTCGGGCGTGCCGCTGACCGAGCTCAAGGTCGACGGTGGGATGGTCGTCAACGACACCCTCATGCAGTTCCAGGCCGACCTGCTCGGTGTCGACGTCGTCCGGCCGGAGGTCAGCGAGACGACGGCCCTCGGAGCGGCGTACGCCGCGGGTCTGGCCGTCGGCTACTGGGAGTCGACCGACGAGATCCGCCGGAACTGGCGCGAGGGCCGCCGCTGGAGCCCCCAGATGGACGAGGCCGAGCGGGACCGCCTCTACCGCCAGTGGAAGAAGGCCGTGCAGCGCACCCTCGACTGGGTCGACGACGACACCCGGTGAGCGCCGCGGACGGGGGCGCACCCCCGCCTGCCCCCGCGACCTGGGTGGCGCCTGCGTCGGCTGCCCGGACGCGCACCGGCGCGACGGCGGTCAGCCCAGCCCGGTGCCGGCTGTGACGGCGGCGATCGCGGCGTCGTAGTCCGGCTCCTGGCCGATGCTCGGCACCAGCTCGGTGTGGACGACGGTGCCCTCGGCGTCGATGACGACCACCGAGCGCGCGAGCAGCCCGCGCATCCGGCCGTCGACCATCGTCACCCCGTAGTCCGTGCCGAAGGTGGAGCGGAACGTCGAGGCCGTCACGACGTTCGCGATGCCCTCGGCGCCGCAGAACCGGCGCAGCGCGAACGGCAGGTCGGCCGAGACGCACAGCACCGTCGTGTTGTCCAGGCCCGCGGCGAGCTCGTTGAAACGCCGCACGCTCGTCGCGCAGACGCGGGTGTCGATGCTGGGGAAGATGTTGAGGACGACGCGGCGGCCGTGCGGCCGCTCGACGTCGGCGAGGTCGGTGCCCGCCAGCGTGAAGTCGGGCGCAGGGCGCCCGACGGCCGGCAGGTCGCCGACGGTGTGGACGGTGGTCTCTGCGAGGGCGGTGGTGGCCATGACGCGTTTCTAGCACCCGGGAGCCGACGCGTAGGTTGGGGCCCATGACTCCGACGCGTCCGCCGGCGCGCCCGTCCGGACGCTCGCCCGAGGCGCCGCACGGTGCCGGTACCCGGTTCCTCGTCAACTGCATCGGCATCGTCGGTCTGGTCTTCGGCCTGCTGCCGGTCGTCAGGTACGTCCTCCAGCTCGACCTCTTCGGCTTCGCGACGGCGCCGTACGACTGGCTGCGGCTCGACGGTGCCATGCGCTACGTCCCGCCGCTCATGGTGCTCGTCGTGTGCGGGGTCGCCGCCTACCTGCTCGAGAAGCGCCTCGAGCGCGCCGGCTGACCGACGCGGCTCTGGGTGTTCGCGTGATGTGATGGCCGCATGCCGCTTCGGGCCCGTCTCGTCGCCGCGCTCGGGGTGCTGCTCGCCGCGAGCGCGCCGACGCTGCCCGTGGCCGAGGCGTCGTCCCCGGTCGCGTCCCCGGCGCTCACGCGGTCGGCCGCCGTCCCCGCCCCGGTGGGCCGGCAGGTCCCCGTGCGCCCCGAGCCGGACGGCACGGCCGTGCGGCTCGACGTCTCGGTCTACCCGCAGGCCTCCGGCCGTCACCCCGTCGTGCTGCTCGCGCACGGCTTCGGGGGCAACAAGGAGGCGGTGGCCTCCCAGGCGCTCGAGCTGCAGGAGCGTGGCTACGTCGTCGTCACGTGGAGCGCACGCGGGCACGGCGCGTCGGGCGGGCGCATCCACCTCGACGACCCCGAGTTCGAGGTGGCCGACGCCAGGGTCATGCTCGACGTGGCCGCCGCGCGACCCGACGTCGCGCTCGACGCGCCGGGGGACCCCCGCGCCGGCGTCATGGGCACCTCGTACGGTGGGGCGCTCGCACTCATGCTCGCCGGTGCCGACCCACGCGTCGACGCGGTCGTCTCCGCCCTCACGTGGAACGACCTCGCCGAGTCGTTCTTCCCGCAGTCGGCCCTGACGCGTCCGCCCACGACCGCCGCCGGCCGCGCGCCCGTCGCGGAGCCGGGCCCGTTCAAGCAGGTCTGGGCGACGAACTTCTTCCTCGCCGCCCGCCGGGCCGGCGGTGGCCCGCAGAGCGGGCGGGCGACCGGTGGCGCCTCCGCCGAGTGCGGCCGTTTCGACCCGACGATCTGCCGGCTCTTCGTCCAGGCATCCGAGTCGGGCGCGCCGTCGGCGGCGCTGCTCGCCCTCCTCCGGGCGCACAGCCCTCGTCCGACGATGCCCAAGGTCACGGCGCCGACGTTCCTCGTGCAGGGCATGGCCGACTCGCTCTTCGGCCTCGACCAAGCCGATGCCACCGCGTCCGCCCTCGACGCGGCGGGCACCCCGTACGCGGTGCGGTGGAGCGACGGCGGCCACGACGCCCCGAGCAGCCGCGAGCGCGAGGAGACCGACGCGTCGTACGCCTGGCTCGACCACTGGGTGCGCGACAAGGCGCCGCGCGGGTCCGCCCCTCCCACAGCATCTTTCACGTACTCGACCCCCGCGGCGCGGCGAGGCCAGTCGTCGCCGCTGCTCACGCTGCCGCACTACCCGGGCCTGGCCGGGTCGCGGCTCGCGACGACGACGCTCCCGCTCCGCACGACGACCGGGGCCCTGAGCCATCCACCCGGTGGCCAGCCGGCATCGCTCGTCGCGGTACCGGGGCTCTCGGCGCTCGGCGTCGCGCTCTCGACGTACCGGATCGCCGCCCTGCCGGGGCAGTCGGCGGCCCTCGACACCGAGCCGGTGGCCACCGGGACGACGGTCGTCGGCTCCCCGACGCTGCGCCTCACCGTGACCTCCGACCGGCCGACGGTGACGCTGTTCGCCTCGCTCTGGCGGGTGAGCGGCGGCCAGGTGACCCTGCCGCGAGCGCTCGTCGCGCCGCTGCGCATCTCGGTGACGCCGGGCCGACCGACGCCGGTGACGCTGTCGCTGCCGGCCGGCACCTACCCGATGCCGGCCGGCAGCCAGTGGCGCGTGCTGCTCACGACGACCGAGTCGACGTACGCGAACGACCGGACACCCGCCACCCTGGTCGTGCGCGCCGACGGCGGGCTCGTCGTCCCCGTCGGCGTGGGGACTCCCGTCGGGGGTGGCGGCACCGGCGTCGACACCGAGACCCGGGTCGCGGCATCGGTGCTCGCGGTCCTGCTCCTCACCGCCCTCGGCGGCTGGCTCGCACGGCGACGGCGTCGCGCCCACGTCGTGGCCCGCCCCGACCTCGCCGACGTGCCGCTCGTCGTCGAGGGGCTCGTCAAGACCTACCCGGACGGCCACCGCGCCGTCGACGACGTGTCGTGGCGGGCCGAGCGCGGCCAGGTCGTCGGCCTGCTCGGCCCGAACGGCGCCGGCAAGACGACGACGATGCGCATGGTCATGGGCCTCATCTCCTCCGACGCCGGCAGCGTCCACGTGCTCGGCGAGCCGGTGACGGCCGGCTCGGACGTCCTCGGCCGCGTCGGGGCGCTCATCGAGGGACCCGGCTTCCTGCCACACCTCACCGGTCGGCAGAACCTCGAGGCCTACTGGCGCGCCACCGGCCGACCGCCCGAGGACGCCCACCTCGCCGAGGCCCTCGAGGTGGCCGCTCTCGGTGGTGCGGTCGACCGGCCGGTCAGGTCCTACAGCCACGGCATGAGGCAGCGGCTCGGCATCGCCCAGGCGATGCTCGGCCTGCCCGAGCTGCTCGTGCTCGACGAGCCGACCAACGGCCTGGACCCGCCCCAGATCGCCGCGATGCGACCCATCCTGCGCCGCTACGCGGCCACCGGCCGCACCGTCGTCGTCTCGAGCCACCTGCTCGCCGAGGTGGAGCTGACGTGCACCCACGTCGTCGTCATGCACGCCGGTCGCGTCGTCACCCAGGGCCTGGTCGCCGACCTCGTCGACAGCGACGACACGACGCTCGTCGACCTCGAGGACGGTGTGCCGCCGCAACGGCTGAACGACCTCGCCGCCGCGCTCCGGTCCGCCCCCGGCGTCGGCGAGGTGCGCGTCGACACCCCGACGCGCCTCGTCGTCGTCGCCGAGCTCGACCGCGCCGCCGTCGTGCAGGCGGCCGTCGAGGCGGGCGTGCCGGTCGTCGGCGTCAGCAGCCGGCGGCACCTCGAGGAGGTGTTCCTCGGCGTCATCTCGTCGGCGGCCTCGAGCGACGGCGCCGGCCCGGGCGACGCGTCGGTGTCGCTCGTCGACCGGCTGAGGCAGGTGCGGGCCCGATGAGCGTCGAGGCCGGCAGGCGCGTCCACGACCCGCTGTCCTGGCGGGCCGAGCTCGGACGCCAGTGGGGGCGGCGGCGCACCAAGGTCGCCTTCGCGCTCGTGCTGGCCCTGCCGCTCGTCCTCGTGACCGCTTTCGCGTTCGGCGACCCCCCACGCCCGGGCACCGCCCCCCGCTTCATCGACCTCGCGCAGGACGGCTCGGCCAACTTCACGCTCTTCACGCTCTTCGCGTCCTCCGAGCTGCTCCTCGTCCTCGTCGCCGCGCTCTTCTGCGGCGACTCCGTGCCGGCCGAGGCATCGTGGTCCACGCTGCGGTACCTGCTCATCGCCCCGGTCCGGCGCGCCCGGCTGCTCACGAGCAAGCTCGTCATCGGGCTCGGGTCGACCGCCGCGGCGGCCGTGCTCCTCGTCGGCTGGTCGCTGCTCGTCGGCGGCCTCGCCTACGGCTGGGCGCCCCTGACGAGCCCGACGGGGGAGTCGCTGACGTGGGGGCAGCTGCTGCCGCGCCTGGCGCTGGCGCTCGGCTACGTCTTCGTGACGTTGCTGCCGACGGCCGCGATCGCCTTCTGGATCGGCGTCCGCTCCGACGCGCCCCTGGCGGCGGTCGGCGGGGCGGTCCTCTTCACGATCATCCTCAACATCCTCGACCAGATCGACGCGCTCGACCCGTGGCGCAACGCCTTCCCCGGCCACTACAGCCGGGCGTGGCAGGACCTCGTGGCACTCGAACCGCAGTGGACCGCCGTCATCCACGGCGCCCTGTGGTCGCTCGTGTGGGCCGTCGCCTTCACGATGCTCGGCTACCGACGCTTCCGGCTCGCCGACATCCTCAGCTGAGCCCGCCGAGAAAGCCGCCCGAAAAAGGCCGTCTCGAAGAACCGTCTCGTCGTTTCCGAGAATCACCTGGGAAATGCCGGCACTTTCTGCGGGTGTCTTTTCATGAATTCACCCCAAAAAGCCGTCGATGCGCATTTTCGTCTTGCCGGGATTTCTCATCGGACTCCCAGCCCGCGTCCTAGGTTGTGGACGGGGCGCGCCGAACGAGCGGCCTCAGAACGGAGAAACAATGATGAAGAAGTCGTGTGCCGTCGCCGTTCTCGCCGCCTTCGGGCTGGCGGTCGGGGGCGCGAGCACTGCTTTCGCGGGCGAGTCCACGGGGAGCGGAAAGACGACCCCGATCGCGCAGTACCGCGCGAACTCGATCTGCTCCTTCTCGGGTCAGAACCCGGAGCGTTTCCTCGATCCGAGCGACCCGAACTACGAGCCCGGCCACACCCAGTCGTGGGGCCAGATCCCGCAGGCCGACCGCGCCTTCCTCCGCACCATCGGGCTGTCCCCGGGCGATGCCTGCAACGGTCACACCGGCGAGCTGGCGGAGCCGTAGGGCGAAGCCTTCCGCGCCGAGGCCAGGTCCGGATCCGGCGATCCGGGCCTGGCCTCCCGTGCTGGGCACGCGTGGAGCTCAGCCGGTGGGGCCGGCGCTCCGGAACCCCGGTGGGTTGGCCGGCTGCACGAGGTCGGCGAGGACGCCGAAGTGGTCGCTGGCCCACACCCCGTCCACCGGACGGTCGAGGACGCGCTGACAGTGGGCCACCCGCAGCGTCGGCCCGTGCAGGGCGCTGCGCACGAGGACGTAGTCGATCCTGCGCGTCACCGCGGTCGCGACCTCACCGTCGCGCACCAGCGGGTTGGCCAGGTCGAAGGTGTACCCGGGCTCGTCGGGATGGGCGTACTCCCAGGCGTCCTGGTAGCACACGCTGAGACCGTCGACCGCCCGCCGCCCGCGCCAGAACGACACGCTGGCGGAGTCGGGGGTCGCGTCGAAGTCCCCGAGCACGACGGCGTGGACGTCCCGGGACCCGATGTGCTCCTCCAGGGCTCGGGCCACGAGGACGGCCTGCCGCTCGCGCTCGTCCTCGAACGGGAAGGGCCAGCTCGGCTTGTGGTGGGCGACGACGACCGTCCCCACGGGCGTGTCCACCTCGATGATCGCGGCTGCGCACCACGGGAGCGTGGCGCGGGCGCGTTCGCTGACGTGCAGGTCGATCTCGGCGACGAACCGGTGCGGCCAGCGGGTCGCCAGCGTCCCGGCCACCCCGCCACCGGTCCGGGAGAAGTGCGTCAGGTGGTAGCCGCGCCCGAGGATGTGGCCGAGGTCGGCGTCGATGTCGAGCGGGACCTCCTGCAGGGCGATGACGTCCGGGGCGAGGTCGCGGACGGTCTCACCGAGGAGCCGGTGCCGACGGCTCCAGTCGGGGTTGTCCGGCCCGTAGGCGTTCATCGTCATGACGCGCAGACGGTCCGCTTGCGGCGTCGGCATGCAGCCCCCTTTCCCGCTGGCGGCGTCAGAACCGCTTGGCCTCCGGGATGATCCGGTCCCCGATGAGCTCGAGCCAGTCGGTGCGCGAGCCGTCGAGCACCCGCAGGTGCAGGTGTTGCACGCCGAGGCCGGCGAGGTCGCGCAGGTGCTCGAGGATCGCGTCGACGTTCTCGCCGTCCGGCCCGGGGTCGAGCGGTCCCATGACCGTCTTGGTGATCTCGTCGTAGTCGCGCCCGAGGCGCTCGCAGTGCTCGCGGAGCACGTCGAGCTTGTGCGACAGGTCCGGGGAGTCGAACAGGTTGCAGGCCTGGGCGTACTGCGCCACCATCCGCAGCGTCTTCCTCTCCCCGCCTCCGCCGATCATGATCGGCGGGTGCGGGCGCTGCACCGACTGCGGCGAGTTGAGGGTGCGGCCGAGGCGGTAGTGCTTGCCCTCGAACGGCTCCTCGCTGTCGCTCCACATCTGCAGGCAGATCCGGAGCGTCTCCTCGAGGCGCTCGAACCGCTCGGCGGTCGAGGGGAACGGCAGGCCGAGGCCGACGCACTCCTCCTCGTTCCAGGCGGCGCCGATGCCGAGCCAGGCGCGTCCCTTCGACAGCACGTCGAGGGTCGTCACCTCCTTGGCGAGCAGGCCCGGCTCGCGGTAGACGGCCGCGGTGACCCACGCGAGCAGCTCGATGCGCTCGGTGACGCCGGCAAGGAAGCCGAGGGCGGTGTACGCCTCGAGCATCTCCTGCTCCTTGGGGCCGACGGGACCGATCTGCCAGACGTGGTCCATCACCGAGAGCTTGGTGAAACCGACGTCCTCGGCGGTGCGGGCGGTGCGGACGAGGTCGTTGACGAAGGTGCCGGGGCCGCCGCTCCACGTGAAGCTGGCGAGGTGCAGTCCGAGGTCCATGTCCTGCACACTACGTCGCGGCCGGCTCCCTGCGCTTCCAGCGATCTCCCACCTGCTCCCGGGACCGGGGGATGATGGATGGGTCCGCGCGGACGGATCGGGAGGAGGAGCCGTGGCATCGGTGGACGTCGAGGTCGAGACGGTCATCGCCCGTCCCGTCGAGGAGGTGGCCGCGTACGCGGGCGACCCGTCGAACGCGCCGGAGTGGTACGCGAACATCTCCTCGGTGCGGTGGCGCACGGCGCCGCCGGTCCGCGTCGGCAGCCGGCTGGACTTCGTCGCGCGCTTCCTCGGCCGCCGCATCGCCTACACGTACGAGGTCGTCGAGCTCGAGCCGGGTGGGCGGCTCGTCATGCAGACGGACGGCAGGCCGTTCCCCATGCGGACGGTCTACGCCTGGGAGGCCGCCGGCGACGGCGCGACGCGGATGACGTTGCGCAACGTCGGCCGGCCGTCGGGTTTCGCGGCGGTCGGCGCCCGCCCGATGAGCGCCGCGATGCGCTCGGCGATGACGAAGGACCTCGAACGGCTCAGGCGTCGTCTCGAGGCGCCGTGACCTGCGCCCCCTGCACCGGCGGCTGGGCGGACCAGGGGAAGACGACCCACCGGTCGGTGACGCGCCACACGTAGTCGGGCGTCACCTCGGAGCGCGGCTTGCCGTAGAGCACCGCGCTGCGCGCCTCGGCACCGTGCCGGCGCAGCAGGTCCATGACGAGGGTCAGGGTGCGGCCGGAGTCGGCGACGTCGTCGACGACGAGGATGCGCCGGCCCGTCAGGCTCTCGGTGTCGAGGTGCGGGGCGAGCAGGACCGGGTCGGGCAGCGTCTGGTCGACGTCCGTGTAGAACTCGACGTTGATGGCGTCGGTCAGCTTGAGGCCGAGGGCGTAGGCGAGGCCGCCACCGGGCAGCAGGCCGCCACGCGCGACGGCCACGAGGATCTCCGGGCGGAAGCTCGACGACGCGACGAGCTCACCGAGCTCGCGGCAGGCCCGGCCGAAGCCCTCCCACGTCAGCACCTCCTTCTCGTCGAGCGTCGAGGAGTCTGCGTGGTAGGCGAGCGTCATGGCCTCGACCCTAGCCGCGTCGTCAACGGGCGGTGACCGTCCGGCCCCGGGCCGCCGGAGGACCCGGCCGGGCGTCGGGGAGACTGGCGGGGTGAACAGCGCACCCCGCCGGCCCGGTCCGTCTCGACGCTCGCAGGTGGCCCCGTTCGAGGTCATGGACGTGCTCGACCGGGTGGCGGTGCTGCGCGCGCAGGGTCGGGACGTCGTCTCGCTCTGCGCGGGGGAGCCCTCGGGTGGGGCGCCCTCCCTCGTGTCCGAGGCGGCCGCGCGCCTCCACGCGTCCGGGCGGGCGTTGACGTACACGTCGGCCCTCGGCACCCACGAGCTGCGCGCCGAGATCGCCGCACACTACGGCCGCTGGTACGGGGTCGAGGTCGACCCGGCCCGGGTCGCGGTGACGACCGGCTCGTCCGGCGGCTTCGTCCTCGCCTTCCTCGCCGCCTTCGAGGCCGGAGACCGCGTCGCGCTGGCGCGGCCGGGCTACCCGGCCTACCGCAACATCCTGCGGGCCCTCGGCTGCGAGGTCGTCGAGATCGACTGCGGCCCCGACACCCGCTTCCAGCCGACGCCGCAGCTCCTCGAGGCTGCGCAGGCCCGGGGCCCGCTCGCCGGGCTCATCCTCGCCTCACCGGCCAACCCGACGGGCACGATGGTCGACCGCGCCGAGCTCGCGGCCGTCTCGGCGTGGTGTGCCACGAACGGCGTCCGGCTCGTCAGCGACGAGATCTACCACGGCGTCACCTACCCCGAGCCCGGGGCCGCCGACCCGCGCGGGGTGTGCGCGTGGGAGCTCGGCGACTCGGCGGTCGTCGTCTCCTCCTTCAGCAAGTACTGGGGCATGACCGGGTGGCGGCTCGGTTGGCTGCTCCTGCCCGGCGACCTCGTCCGCACCGTCGACGCGCTTGCGGGCAACGTCGCCCTGTGCCCGCCGGCGCCGGCCCAGTACGCGGCCGTGTCCGCGTTCGCGGAGGAGTCCTACGCGGAGTGCGACGAGGCGGTGGCCGAGTTCGCCCGCACCCGGAAGCTGTTGCTGGACAACGCCGCTCGCCTCGGTTGGGGTGGGTCGGCGCCGCCTGACGGCGCCTTCTACTACTGGGCCGACCTCGGACCGCAGCTCGAGCGCTGGGGTGGCTCGCGTGCCTACGCGTCGGCGCTGCTCGAGCAGGCCGGCGTCGCCGTCACGCCCGGAGTCGACTTCGACGACCGGGCCGGCGAGCACTCGGTGCGCCTCAGCTTCGCCGCCGGCAGCACCGCGGTCGGCGAGGCGATCGACCGGATCGAGGCCTTCCACGCGCGCTGACCCAGGGCCGCACCTCACACTCCGGTGCGCAGACGCGTCCACCGGGTGTGAGCAGCCACGTCACCATCGACCCCGCGATCCTCTACCTCGGCACGCCCGTCGTGCTCGTGTCGACGACGAACGAGGACGGTGGCGTCAACCTCGCGCCGTTCTCCTCGGCCTTCTGGCTCGGACACACCGCGACGCTGGGGATCGGCCTCGCCTCGCACACCCTGGCCAACCTGCGTCGCACGCGCGAGCTCGTCGTCAACCTGCCGAGCCAGCACCAGGTCGACGCCGTCGACCGGCTGGCCCTGACGACGGGAGCCGAGCGGCTCTCGGCGTGGAAGCAGGCGGCCGGCTACCGCCACCACCGTGACAAGTTCGGCCTCGCGGGGCTGACCCCGGTCGCATCGGACGTCGTGACGGCGCCCTACGCGGCCGAGTGCCCGGTGGCGCTGGAGGCCTGCGTCGAGTCGGTCCACGAGACCGACCACGCGCTCGTCGTGGCCCAGGTGGTCCGCGTCCACGTGCACCCCTCGGTCCGCGCGGACGGTCACGCCAACCGCATCGGCCCCGACAGGTGGCGCCCGCTCGTCATGAGCTTCCAGCGGTTCTACGGCCTCGGCGGGCAGCTGCAGCCCTCCCGCCTCGCCACGGTCGACGAGGAGCACTACCGCTGAGCGCCCGCGGGGCGCCCCCGGGTTGGTCTGCGGTTCGCCCGCGTGGGGCCCCTGTCGGGTCTACCGTCCCGGTATGGGCTGGTTGTCTGACGTGCTCGGCGCCGTGCGCGCCCGGCTGCGCCCCGGCCACCCGGACCGCCCCGGAACGCCACCGCTCGAGCCGGTGCCTCCCGGGCAGCTCGCCACCGTCGACGCCCTCGTGGCCCGGATGCGCGAGGTGGACTCCGCGCTGCCCGCCGGCGACGGGGTGCGCGCCTTCAGCGGCATGTACCTGCGCGTCACCGAGCTCGTCCGCGACCGGCTCTCCGAAGGGTGGTTCCGGGACGCCGCCACGATGACGCGGCTCGACCTCGTCTTCGCCGGGCTGTGGCTCGACGCCGTGGTCGCCCCGACCCCGACCGACGCGTGGCGCCCCCTCTTCGAGGCCCGCACGCGACGTGACGTGCTCGCCATCCAGTTCGCGGTCGCCGGCATGAACGCCCACATCAACCACGACCTGCCCGTCGCCGTCGTGCGCACCTGCCGCCAGCTCGGCCTGCGGCCGGACAGCCCGGGGCTCGAGGAGGACTACCAACGCGTCACGCTGCTGCTGGCACAGGTGCAGGACGAGGTGCGCCGCTCGTTCCTCGACGGCCTCGCGCTCGAGGTGGACCAGCGCGTCGCCGGTCCCGTCGCCGACCTCGTCGGCACGTGGAGCATCGCCCGGGCCCGCGACGCCGCGTGGACCAACGCCGGCGTGCTGTGGTCCCTGCAGGGCGTCGAGCCGCTGTGCGGCGACTACCTCGCGACGCTCTCGCGGACGGTCGGCCTCGCCGGGCGCCAGCTGCTGACCCCGCTCGCACCCCTCGCCTGAGCTCGCGGTCGGCCCCGGCTCGTCGCGTCGTCTGCCGTCGGGCTCGCCGTCGAGCTTCCCGTCGAACTTCCGGTCGGCTGCATGTATCACGCGTCCGGTTCGCCCCTCTTTGTCCCCGGACGGAGCGAGACCCCGACGGTCCTGCCCCGCCGCGCGGCCGCGATGACGTGGCCGTCCACGATCTCCCAGGGGAGTCCCACGAAAGGAAACCGAGATGGCCGACCAGAGGTCCACCTCCGGGCAGGGCGCCAAGCGCCGGCCCAGCACCGACGTCGCCACGCCGCAGGACGCGGCCGCCGAGGGCGCCGCGCTCGCGACGCGGACGGCGTCCGACATCGCCGAGCGGGCGCTCGCGGGCGACCGCGGCCTCGACCGCGCACCGTCGACCAGCTTCACGAGCGAGTTGAACAACATCGACTTCCGCAAGATGATCGGCGGGCCGCTCCAGGCCGCCGTCGACGCGCAGGTCGCCTCGTCGCTCGCGACGATCGACTTCATCAACAAGGTCGGGTTCAGCGACGACGGCGCCGGCAAGCGCGAGCTCGTCATGGTCGACTTCACCCACACGCGCAAGGACGTCGACTCCGAGGGGCACGAGGTGTCCAAGGACGTGGCCCTGCGCGTGCCGCTCCTCGCGATGCTGCCGATCCCCTCGCTGCGGATCGAGCAGGTCGTCGTCGACTTCAACGTCAAGCTCAACTCCGTCGAGAGCTCGAGCACGTCCGACGACCTGGGCGTCAACGCCGAGGTCAAGGGCGGCTGGGGCCCGGTCAGCTTCAAGGTGTCCGCGTCCTACCAGCGCAAGACGGCCACGAACGTCGAGGTCAAAAAGGAGTACGCCCTCAACGTCAACGTCAAGGCGGTCCAGGACGAGATGCCGGCCGGCCTCGAGAAGGTCCTCGGGATGCTCGCGGCCTGACCGCGAGATCCCTTGCACGACAACGCAACACAACGCACTACACGCTGCTGGTTCGACGAGACGACACGACAGGAGGCAGGTCCGTGGCCGAGGTCACGCTGGGCGACTACACCGGGTACATCCTGCTCGAGATGATCAGGGCCCGCGAGATGGCCGACCACTACTCGAGGGTGGTGGCCGAGAGGTACGCGGCCGACGAGGTGATGCGTCACTTCGCGGTGCCCCGGTTCAAGGTGCCGAAGATGGACCTGACGATCCCCGTGCTCATCTCGGGTGCGCGGTTCACGCAGACGCTCCGCTTCGACATGACCCTCGAGGACTTCGTCGCGGCGATGCAGCAGCGGGCCGCGGAGGCCCGGGCGCGGCTGGTCAGCCCGCCGCTCCCGGGCTTCCCCGGCAAGGTCGGGCCGGTGATGCCCGACAAGCTCGACATCCCGATCCTCCTGCCGCCCCAGCCCGTCCCGGTGGACCGGGAGGCAGGGCGGGGGCTCGGCGACGTCAAGGCGCTCGCGGTCGAGTTCCACGAGCAGCTCGTGGCCAACCCGGACCCGCTGCGTCCCGACACCATCGTCGCCGTCATGTGGAGCCGCATCTTCTGGGCGGCGATCGACGCCGAGTCGACGCCGGGTGGCCTCGGCAGCACCGACGCCCTGGCCACCGACCCGCGCGAGCAGCTGCTCGCCGAGACCGGACAGGAGGTGCTCGAGCTGGTCCGGTCCCGCACCGTCATCGACAAGACCCAGATCGACAACCTCCTCATCAACCCGGAGACGAACGTCGTCAAGAACGGCAGCACCGACTCGAGCGTCTTCACCGTGTCGGCAGAGCTGCTCGAGGAGGCGTTCTACCTGCGCTCGGTCACCGACGAGTCGGGCGCGACGTCGACGATCGTGGAGTTCGAGTGACATGCAACCGTTCCTGCACGACCGGATCAACCGGTTCGAGGGCCTCCTCGAGTCCTCGACGACGGCGATGCGCGCCTACGTGGGCAACGACCTCGGGTACGCCGACGTCGTCGGCGAGCACCTCGACGGCGCCGCCGAGGCCTACCGCGCCATGAGCTCGCCCGACGCCGAGAACGCCCTGCGCGCCCTGGCGGCCGAGCTGGCCGCGGCCCGACGGGGCGTCGACGCGGCGTCGGCGACCCGCGTCGAGACGCGCCGGCGGGAGTTCGAGCGCTCCGTGGCGCTGCGCTCGCTCCTGTCGGCCGGCGAGCGGCTCCGCGACGACCTCGGGGCGGCCCAGCGCTCGCTGACCGAGGCGCGCGAGCAGCTCGCCCCCGTCGTCGTCTTCGCGCTCGACCACGGCCTCATGCCCGCCGGCTTCGGCACCCCGACCCAGGACGAGCTCGAGAAGCTGTGGCAGGCGATCCTCCAGCGGCCCGAGAGCCGCGGCACGGCGCAGATGCTGGCGATGCGCCTCTCGCAGCACGACCTCGTGCTGCTGCTCGCCGACCTGCTGGTCAGCGCCGGAGTCCGCGGCTAGGACGTCCGGCGGACGCCCGCCCGCACCCCGCGCCGTGGCCGGGACTCAGGCCGCGGCGGCGGGCAGCGAGCGCGACGCGGGCGGCGCGGCGTCGAGCAGCGCCTCGGCCGGCGCGCCGACCGGAGCTGCGGGCGTACGCCGCATCGCGGCCCGCAGCCGCCACGCCGCGTACACCGCGAGCAGGCTCAGGCCGACGTGCAGCGCGAGGAACCCGTTCGCCAGGCCCAGGCCGAGCAGCGCACCGGCGACGAGCGGGCCGAGCGCCGAGAACGTCGTCTGGATCGCCGTGAAGGTGCCGAGCGTCGTGCCGACGAGCCCGGTGGGCGCCAGGCTCGCGGTGAGCGGGTTGAGCACGGGTGCGTACATCGTCTCGCCGACGGCGAAGACGCCGAACGTCGTGACGAAGAGGGCGGACGCGACCGGCGGCGAGACGAGCTGCGCGGTCGAGAGCACGACCCACGCCAGCGTCCAGACGCCACCGACCACCATGAGCAGCGAGCCGGCGGCCCGCCGTGCGGTGAGCCGCACGACGACGACCTGCAGCGCCACGATGACGATGCAGTTGACCGCGGCCGCGAGGCCGATGGCCGACTCGTCGGCGTCGAGGACCGTCAGGGCGTAGGCCGGCAGGCCGGACTCGAACTGGGCGTAGAAGCCGAGCGCGAGCGTCACCGTGACGACGGCGGTCCAGCGCAGGGCGGGCACCGCGAAGACCCGGCGCAGCGCCTCGACGGTGCTGACGCGTGCCTCGCACTCCTCGGGGGCGACGTCCGCCTCGACCTCGGCGGGCGCGCCGATGCCCGCGATGCGGATGATCGCGGCCGACAGGGCGAAGCCGACGCCGGCGGCGACGAAGGCCAGCGTCATGCCGTCGGTGCGTGACAGGTCGACGAGCTGGCCCGCGACGAAGGCCCCGACGGCCATGCCGATCGCCTCGGCCGTGAACTTGTAGGCGAAGACCTTGCGGCGGTCGGCGTGCCCGGCCCACCGCAGCACGAGGACAGACGCGGCCGGCGTCGAGGCGGTCAGGCCGAAGCCGAAGACGAACATGCCCACGAGGAACGAGGGCGCCGTGTCCGCCCAGACGAGGCCGGCCACACCGGCTGCCGCGAGCAGCTTGGCGAGGACGGCGACGAGCACCGGGTCGAAGCGGTCGCTGAGGCGGCCGGCGAACGGCGCGGCCACGAGGGCGCCGACGGAGAAGAGGGAGCTGGCCAGGGCCGCCGCGAGGGGGCCCCAGCCGCGGGTGTTCGCCGCGTACGCGTACTGGTAGGGCAGCACCGTGCCCCATCCGAGCATGCCGACGGAGGAGGCGAGGACGAGCAGGCGCGTGCGCATGGGTTTCACACCCTTTCCGGGGTCGCAGGTCGAGGCTGTGTGCGGTCGCGGACGCACTTCGGCGGCAACGCGACTTCGGACTCGAATATTTCGAACTAGAAGTTCGACCTCGAAACTCTAGCACCCCGCCCGGGGGATGGAACAATGCCTTTCCATGGCGACTCGACGACGCAGGAGCGCGGCCCAGGAGCACGCGGCCGACGTCGCGCTCTACACCGCCGCGGGCGGCGAGGAGTCGGTGCAGCGCGTCATCACCGGCGTCTATGCCGTGACGAGGAAGCTCGACCAGTGGTACGTGCGCCAGTTCGCCGACCTCGACCTCACCCAGGGCGAGTGGGCGGTACTGGCCGGGCTCGCCCGCGCCGGTGACGCGTGCCTGACCCCGAGCCAGCTGGCCGACCTCGCCAACGTCGCCCCCTCGTCGATGACGCACCGCCTGGACAAGATGGAGGCCCGCGGCCTCGTCCGGCGCCGGCCCGACGAGTCGAACCGCACCCGCACGCTCGTGTCGCTGACCGACGATGGCTGGACGCTCTTCCGGGCCGCCGTGCGCGAGTCGAACGTCGTCGAGAGCGACACCCTCCGCGGCCTGAGCGAGACCGAACGCCACGAGCTCGGCCGGCTGCTCGAGATCGTCATCGCGGACCTCGGCGACATCGAGGCGTGACCGCGTGCCCACCCCACCGGAGTCACCGATGAGCTACCGCCGGCCCGTCCCCACCATCGGCGACCGCACGTCGGCCGCCGAACGCGCCCAGGCCCCCGACGCGTGGGCCCTCCGCGACGACCTCGCCTCCCTCGCGCGCGTCATCGGAGCGCGCCGGGACATCCGGCGGTTCCGGCCCGACCCCGTCCCGGAGGAGGTCCTGGAGGCGGTCCTGCTGGCCGGCCACCGGGGACCCAGCGTCGGGCACAGCCAGCCGTGGCGGTTCGTCGTCGTCACCGAACCCGCCACGCGCGACGCCGCCGCGCTGATGGCCGACCGGGCCCGGCTGCGGCAGGCCGCCGGCATGGCCGAGGAGTCGGCGCGCGGCCTGCTCGACCTGCGCCTCGAGGGCATCCGCGAGGCCCCGGTCGGCGTCGTCGTCGCGTGCGACCGCCGCACCCCGGCCGCGGGCGTCCTCGGCCGCGCCACCTTCCCCGACGCCGACCTGTGGTCGTGCGCGGCGGCGATCGAGAACATCTGGCTGACGGCGCGCGCCCACGGCCTCGGCCTCGGCTGGGTGACCCTCTTCGAGCCGGCCGAGCTCGCGAACCTGCTCGGCCTGCCGGACGGCGTCGAGACCCTCGGCTGGCTCTGCCTCGGCTGGCCCGACGAGCGTCCGCCCGAGCCGGGCCTCGAGCGCGCCGGCTGGTCGCGGCGCCTGCCGCTCGAGCAGGTCGTCATGCGCGAGCGCTGGACCGAGACCGAGGCGCCCGTCTCGCACCTGCGCGCGCCCGCCCAGGACGCGGTGGTCGGTGCACGTGACCGCGCCGACGACCTGCTCACCGCGCCCGGCTCCCTCGGCGCCCTCGACGCCGTCCTCGACCGCGTCGAGGCCCTCCCCGCACCACGAGCCTGGACCGGGCGCGGCACGCTCGTCGTCGCCGCGGCCGACCACGCCGTCACGGCGCACCGCGTCAGCGCCTTCGACGCGTCGGTGACGGCCGACGTCGCCGACGCGACGCGGGCCGGCACGTCGATGGGGGCGGTGGCCGCCCGGTCGGCCGGGCTCGACGTCCTGCTCGTCGACGCCGGGGTCGGCTGCGCCAGAGGCGATCTCGTGACGACCGACGCGCTCGACGCGGACACCTTCGCCGACCTGGTCTCGCTGGGCCGCGAGCACGGCCGGCGTCTCGCGCCGTCCGGGCCCATCGCCCTCGGCGAGGTCGGCGTCGGCAACACCACCGTCGCCGCCGCCCTCGCCGCAGCGCTCCTCGGCGTACCCGCGTCGGAGGTCGTCGGGCGCGGGTCGTCGGCCGACACGGCGATGGTCGAGCGCAAGCGCGAGGTCGTCGACCGGGCCGTGGCCCGGGTGACCGGGGCGGCCGGCATCGGCACGGCCGACGGCGCTGTCGACGCCGTCGACGCCGTCGACGCGGCGGAGGTGTTCCGGCGGCTGGGCGGTGGAGAGCTCGCCGTGCTGCACGGCGTGGTGCTCGGTGCCTGCGGGGCCGGTGGCGTCGTCGTGCTCGACGGGCTGGCCACCTCGGTCGCCGCCCTCGCCGCCGTCCGGGTCGAGCCGGCCGTCGCAGCGCACCTCGTCGCGGGGCAGCGCTCGCGCGAGCGGGCGCACGCCCTCGTGCTGCGCGAGCTCGGCCTCGAGCCCCTTCTCGACCTGCGGATCCGGGCGGGCGAGGGCGTCGGCGCGGCCCTCGCCACCGGGCTGCTGCACACCGGTCTGGCCCTGCGCCGCGAGGTCGCGCGCACCGGCGCCGGCTGAACGGGCGCGCGTCCCGGGTCGGACGCGTCACCCCCCACCAGCGCCGACCCCCCGGCGGGCGGCAGACTGGGCCCCGACCCGCCGCGGGTCCTCACACGGCAGGAGGCCGCATGCTCTACTCGCTCGGAGACCGGACGCCGAGCGTCCACGACACCGCCTGGGTCGCCCCGAGCGCCGAGGTGCTCGGCGCCGTCGAGCTGCAGGCCGGCTCCAGCGTCTGGTACACGGCGGTGCTGCGCGCCGACGTCGAGCCGATCGTCCTCGGCGAGCGGAGCAACCTGCAGGACGGCGTCGTCGTGCACACCGACGCCGAGCACCCCACGACCATCGGCTCCGGCGTCTCCGTCGGGCACCGGGCGGTGCTGCACGGCTGCACCGTCGGGGACGACTGCCTCGTCGGCATGGGCGCCGTCGTCCTCAACGGCGCCCGCATCGGTGCCGGCAGCCTCGTGGCGGCCGGGGCGGTCGTGCCCCAGGACACCGTCGTCCCGCCGCGCTCGCTCGTGGCCGGTGTGCCCGCGACGGTGCGCCGCGAGATCGACGACCCCGGCCTGTTGCGCATCCGAGCCAACGCCGAGGTCTACGTCGGCCTCGCCGAGCTGCACCGCTCGGCCCGCGTCATAGGCTGACCCATCCGTGGACGGTGACCGAATGACCTCTGCCGGACCCGAAGCCGGACCGCTGTGCGACGTCCTCGTCGTCGACCTGACGCGCGCGCTCGCCGGCCCGCACGCCACGATGATGCTCGGGGACCTCGGTGCCCGCGTCGTCAAGGTGGAGGCGCCCGGTCGGGGCGACGACACCCGCGGCTGGGGGCCGCCGTTCGTCGGCGAGGAGGGGCAGCGGGAGGCGACCTACTTCCTGTCGGCCAACCGCAACAAGGAGTCGATCACCCTCGACCTCAAGGACGCCGCCGACAGGGACGTGCTGCTCGCGCTCGTCGACCGGGCGGACGTGCTCGTCGAGAACTTCCGCACCGGCGTCCTCGAGCGGCTCGGGCTCGGGCTCGAGGCCCTCATGGCGCGCAACCCGCGGCTCGTCGTCCTGTCGATCACCGGCTTCGGCCACGACGGGCCCGAGGGCGGGCGTGCCGGCTACGACCAGATCGCCCAGGGCGAGGCCGGGCTCATGTCGCTGACCGGTTCCGGGCCCGAGGACCCGCAGCGTGTCGGCGTGCCCATCGCCGACCTGCTCGCGGGCATGTACGGCGCGTACGGCGTCGTCGCGGCCCTCAACGAACGGCACCGCACGGGACGCGGCACGCTCGTGCGGACCTCGCTCCTCGCGTCGGTCGTGGGCGTCCACGCCTTCCAGGGCACCCGGTGGACCGTCGCGGGCGAGGTCGGCCGGTCCGCCGGCAACCACCACCCGTCGATCGCGCCGTACGGCCTGTTCCGCTGCCGCGACGGGTCGGTGCAGATCGCCGTCGGCAGCGAGGGCCTGTGGCAGCGGCTGTGCACGGCCTTCGGGCTCGACGCGTCGGGCGAGGGCGTGGCCACCAACGCCGAGCGGGTCGCGCACCGCGACGAGGTCATCGAGCTGGTCGAGGCGGCCTTCGCGGACTGGGACGCCGAACCCCTGCTCGCCCGGCTCGCCGAGGTCGGCGTGCCCGCGGGCAAGGTGCGCACCCTCGACGAGGTGTACGGCTGGGACCAGACCGTCAGCCAGGGCCTGCTCGTCGACGTCGAGCACCCGACGCTCGGCCGGATCACGCTGCCCGGGCCACCGCTGCGGTTCTTCGACGCCGGCGGCAGCGAGGTGACCCGCCGCGAGCACGCGGCCCCGCCGACGCTCGGCGAGGACGGCGCGGCCATCCGCGCCTGGTTGCAGGAGGGGTGACGCGAGGCGGCCGTCGACGACCCCTGTGGCCCTCGCGCCCTCCGTCGCGTCACCGGAAGCGAGCCGCGAACTCTCCGGGCGTGAGCCCCGTGGCGCGGCGGAAGTCGCGGGTGAAGTGGGCCTGGTCGGCGTAGCCGAGGTCGGCGGCGATGGCCGCCAGGCCGGCCGAGTCGTCCCGGAGCCGTTCGGCGGCCTCCTGCAGCCGCCGCCGGCGGATGAGCCACTTGGGGCCGAGGCCGATGCGCTTGTGCAGCAGGCGTTGCAGGGTCCGCTCGGCGACGTCGAAGCGCGCGCACAGGTCGTCGACCCGCAGGAGGTCCGGCGAGGTCTCGACGACCTCGACGAGCGCGTTGACGAGCAGGCCCTCCTCGTCGACGGGCAGCAGCGGGCGCAGGGCGTCCTCGACGACGTCGCGGGCGGCGGCCTGGGCCTCGGCACTCCCGGGGTCCGCGCGCATCGCGTCGCGCACGGCGACGGTGAGGCGGGGCCCGTCGAGCGTCGCCAGGGCGTCGAGGTCGACGAACCGGTCGGTGAGCCGGCGCACCGGCCGTCCCGTCAGCAGCCAGCCGGCCGACGGGCGCAGCATGAGACCGACGGCCCACCCGCGTCCCTCGAGCACCTGGCGCGAGAGACCGGACGCGACGCCGTAGAGGCGGGCGTACGACGGCGACACGACGAGCTGGCACACCGGGTAGGCCAGGACGTCCTGGCGCGACGCGGTCCCCGGGGGCACGTCCCAGACCGGCACCCAGAACCGCCGGGCCAGCCCGTCGAGGTCCGGGGAGACGGGGGTGCGCGTCAGGGTCACGGAGCGGTCGGCGGGGTCGACGAGGTGGGCGCGCTCCTCGTCGCGCGTCACGACCTCGTCCCGGGTGCTGCGCACGGTCCTCACCGCGCCCAGAGGTACTCGACCTCGGGCCGCCCGGCGCCGGAGTAGCGCGAGCGGCGCACCGCCAGGCGCGTCTCGCAGAGGTGCTCGAGGTAGCGGCGGGCCGTGACGCGCGCGACGCCGAGCTCGTCGGCGACCTCGCTCGCCGACCGGCCCCCGTCGGCCTCGCGCAGGGCCCGCGAGACCCGAGCGAGCAGCTCCTCGCCCATGCCCTTCGGCAGCCGGGTCTCCGCGCCACCACGCATCCCGGCGAACACCTCGTCCACCTCCGCCTGGGTGGACACCTCCGCACCCCGGGTCAGCTGGTCCCGGTAGGAGCGGTACGCGACGAGCCGGTCGCGCAGCGTCGCGAAGACGAACGGCTTGAGCACGTACTGGACGACGCCGAGCGAGACGGCCGACCGAACGACGTCGAGGTCCCGCGCCGACGTGACGGCGATGACGTCCGCCCGGTGCCCGGCCGCCCGCATCGCGCGCACGACGTCGAGGCCGTGCCTGTCCGGGAGGTTCATGTCGAGCAGCACGACGTCGACTGCCTTGTCCTGCAGGACCTTGAGGGCCGCCTGCGTCGTGCCGACGGTCCCCACGACGGAGAAGCCGGGCACGCGCTCGACGTAGGCGCTGTGTGCCTCCGCGGCGATCGGCTCGTCCTCGACGACGAGCACCCGCAGGGCCCCCGCCCCGGACGCCGTCACGGGGACACCTCGTGCGGCGTGGCCGCGTCGCGGACCGGCAGCCGCACCGTGAAGGTGGCCCCGGGTGGGCCGTCGACCTCGAGGGTCCCGCCGAGCCGCTCGACGGTCTGGGCCACGAGGGCCAGCCCGATGCCCCGCCGCCCCGCGCTGCCCTGCTCCTTGGTCGACCAGCCGCGCCGGAACGCGTCGGCGACGCCGCCCGGCGGCAGCCCGGGACCGTCGTCGCTCACCTCGAGCACGGCGTGGTGGTCGTCGACGTGCGAGTCGAAGGCGACGTGCCGGGGGACGCCGGGCTCGCCCGCCGCGGACACGGCGTCGAGGGCGTTGTCGATGAGGTTGCCGACGATCGTCACGACGTCCCGCGTCGGGGCGACGTCCCGCGGGAACCGGGCGCCGGACCCGATGTCGAAGACGATGCCGCGCTCGTGCGCCTCCGCGGCCTTGCCGAGGAGCAGCGCCGTCAGGGCCGGCTCGTCGACGGCGCCGACGACCTTGTCGGTGAGCAGCTGCGACACCTGCAGCTCCTCGGTGGCGAAGTCCAGGGCGCGGTCGGTGTGGCCCAGCTCGATGAGGCTGACGATGGTGTGCAGCCGGTTGGCCGACTCGTGCGCCTGCGAGCGCAGCGCCTCGGTCAGGCCGCGGGCCGAGTCGAGCTCGCCCGTCAGGGCCTCGAGGTCGGTGCGGTCGCGCAGCGTCGCGACGTGGCCGAGCAGCCGGCCTCTCCACTGGGCCGGCGCGCGGTTGAGGACGAGGACGCGCGCGGCCGTGACGTGCAGCTCGTCCTCGTGGGTGGCGTCGTCGGTGAGGGCGGCGACGAGCGCCGGCGCGAGCCCGAGGTCGGCGACGCGTCGGCCCACGGCGTCGGCGGGCAGCGCCAGCAGCCGCACCGCCTCGTCGTTGGCCAGGCGCAGCGTGCCGTCGAGGTCGGTGATGACGAGCCCCTCGCTCACCGCGTGGAGGACCGCGTCGTAGTACTCGTACATCTCGCGCAGCTGCTGCTCGCCCAGACCGTGGGTCTGCCGGCGGATGCGCCGCGACACGAGCGCCATGCCGAGACCCGACAACAGGGCCGCGCCCAGGCCGGCGAGCAGGATGCCGGGCAGCTGCGCCCGCACCTGCTCGCCGACGGCCGACTTGCGGATGCCGACCGAGACGAGCGCGACGATCCGCGACCCGTCGCGAACCGGCACGACGACGCGCGCCGACGGCCCGAGCGTGCCGGTGTAGTCCTCCTCGACGACGCCGCCTGCGCGGGCCGCCTCCGTGTGGCCGATGAACCTCCTGCCGATCTGGGCCGGGTCGGGGTGCGTCCACCGGACGGCGTCGGTGCTCATGACGACGACGAAGTCGGTGGCGGTGTCGGCCCGGACGCGTTCGGCGAACGGCTGCAGCTGCGCGGTCGGGTCGGGTCCCTGCACCGCCGAGACGACGGCCGGTGTCGAGGCGATGGTCTCGGCGACGGCGAGCGCGCGCGCCATCGCCGCCTCGTCGCCGGCGCGCTGCGCCTGGACCCAGGCGCCCAGCAGACCGGCGGCGACGACGAGGACCGCCACCAGCACCTGCAGGGCGAAGGTCTGCGCCGCGACGCTCCACCGCCGCGGCGAGAACTCAATGAACACAATCGTGACCCTAGTCACCGCGCCGGTCACTCTCGATGTCATCCACCGGTCCGGGGTCTCCACACCCGGCCCACGCCAACGGAGGTCACCGTGAGTTCCACCGCCGACAGCGCCGTCGACGCCCACACCGGGGCACGACAGAAGCGCGACCGCACCCATTTCCTCTACGTCGCCGTCATCGTGGCGATGGTCGCCGGCATCATCGTCGGCTGGGCCTTCCCCGACGTGGGCAAGAGCCTCAAGCCGCTCGGCACCGGGTTCGTCAGCCTCATCAAGATGATGATCACGCCGATCATCTTCTGCACGATCGTGCTCGGCATCGGCTCGGTCCGCAAGGCCGCCCAGGTCGGCAAGGTGGGCGGGCTCGCGCTCGGCTACTTCGTCGTCATGTCGACCGTCGCGCTCGGCATCGGCCTCGTCGTGGGCAACATCATCCACCCCGGTGACGGCCTCAACCTCACCGCCGCCGTCGCGCAGTCGGGCGCCTCGCAGGTCGACGCGAAGGTCGAGGGCCCGGTCGACTTCCTCCTCGGGCTCATCCCCGACACGCTCGTGTCGGCGCTGACCTCGGGCTCGGTGCTCCAGGCGCTGCTCATCGCCCTGCTCGTCGGGTTCGCGCTGCAGAAGATGGGCAAGGCCGGCGAGCCGATCCTCGGCGGCATCAAGCACCTCGAGCGGCTCGTCTTCCGGCTCATGGCCATGGTCATGTGGGCCGCTCCGATCGGTGCCTTCGGCGCCATGGCCGCCCTCGTCGGCGCCACCGGCATCGGCTCGCTCAAGAGCCTCGCCATCCTCATGGGGGCCTTCTACGTCACCTGCCTCATCTTCGTCTTCGCCTTCCTCGGCTCGATCCTCAAGCTCGTCACCGGCATCGGCCCCTGGTCGCTGCTGTCCTACCTCGGCCGCGAGTTCCTCCTCATCCTGTCCACGTCGTCGTCGGAGTCGGCCCTGCCGCGGCTCATCGCCAAGATGGAGCACCTGGGCATCTCCCGGCCCGTCGTCGGCATCACCGTCCCGACCGGCTACTCGTTCAACCTCGACGGCACGGCCATCTACCTGACGATGGCGAGCCTGTTCATCGCCGAGGCCATGGACAAGCCGTTCAGCCTCGGCCAGCAGATCGGCCTGCTCGTCTTCATGATCGTCGCGAGCAAGGGCGCGGCCGGCGTCAGCGGCGCCGGCATGGCGACCCTCGCCGGTGGTCTCCAGTCGCACCGCCCGGACCTCGTGCCCGGTGTCGGCTTCATCGTCGGCATCGACCGGCTCATGAGCGAGGCCCGCGCCCTGACGAACTTCGCCGGGAACGCCATCGCGACGGTCATCATCGGCACGTGGGTCGGTGAGATCGACAAGGACAAGGCGCGACTCGTCCTCGCCGGCGAGCTGCCGTTCGACGAGTCGAGCATGCTCGACGCAGAGTCCGACGCCGTGGAGGCGCCGGTCCCCGACAGCTCGGCGGACCGCCCCGCCGAGGGCCAGCTGGTCGGCGCACGCTGACGCACCACCACCACCCCGACGCGCACCGGCGCGGCCGCACAGGCCGCGCCGGTGCTGCACGTCCGGGGTGACCAGGGTCACCGACGCCACGGGGACCCGCCGACTGTGCTGGGGGACAAGGGTTTCGGACGGCTCTGGCGTGGGAAGCACTGCGCCGTCCGGCGTCTCGTCTTGCGCGTCGCATTTCGTTTCGGCAGGGTTGACGGCCGAACGAAACCGCTGAGACACCGAGACGTGAGGAGACTGGCGGCATCCCTCGTCGGGTGCCGTCGACGACGTATGGCCCTGATGACCCGAGACACCGACGAGACCCCGCAGGAGCCGCGCGAGGCCCTGCACCCCGCCCTCGAACCGCCACCCGTCAACCACGAGGAGGCGGCCCCGTCCCGGCTCGACAAGCCCGTCTTCTGGGTGGCCGCCGCGCTCGCCATCGGGTTCGTGCTCTGGGGCGCGCTCGGTACCGGGAGCCTCAGCACGAGCGCCTCCACCGGCCTCGAGTTCGTCGTGCACAACACCGGCTGGCTCTTCTCGATCGTCGCCTCTGGCTTTGTCGTGTTCGTCGTCTGGCTCGCCGCGAGCCGCTACGGCAACATCCCGCTCGGCGGTGACGGCGAGGAGCCGGAGTTCCGCACCTCCTCCTGGGTGGCGATGATGTTCTCCGCCGGCATGGGCATCGGCCTGATGTTCTACGGCGTCACCGAGCCGGTGAGCCACCTCGTCACCCCGCCGCCCGGCACCGGCGCCGCGGGCAACCCGGCCGCCGTCCAGACCGCCATGGCCACGACGATGTTCCACTGGTCGCTGCACCCGTGGGCCATCTACGCCGTCGTCGGCCTCGCCGTCGCCTACGGTGTCTTCCGCAAGGGCCGCTCGCTGCTCATCAGCTCGGCCTTCGCCCCGCTCTTCGGCGACCGACGGGCGAACGGCGCCGCCGGCAAGGTCATCGACGTCTTCGCCGTCTTCGCGACGCTGTTCGGCTCGGCCACCTCGCTCGGTCTCGGCGCCCTGCAGATCGGCTCCGGCCTGCAGCTCGTCGCGGGCGTCGGCCCGGTCGGCAACGGCCTGCTCATCGGCATCATCGCGGTGCTGACCGTCGCCTTCATCCTGTCGGCCGTGTCGGGGGTGGCCAAGGGCATCCAGTGGCTCTCGAACATCAACATGGTGCTCGCGGTCGCGCTCGCGTTCTTCGTGTTCGTCGTCGGCCCGACGGTGTTCATCCTCGACCTGCTGCCGACGACGATCGGCTCCTACGTGCAGGACCTCGCCATGATGTCGGCCCGCACCGACGCCGCGGGCGGCGCCGGCATGAAGGACTGGCTGGCCTCCTGGACGATCTTCTACTGGGCCTGGTGGGTCAGCTGGACGCCGTTCGTCGGCATGTTCATCGCCCGCATCTCTCGGGGGCGCACCATCCGGCAGTTCGTCACGGGCGTGCTCCTCGTGCCGTCGGTCGTCTCGCTCGTGTGGTTCGCCATCTTCGGCGGCGCCGGCATCTGGCAGCAGCAGCACGGCCAGGACATCGCCGGCCGGTCCTCCGCGGAGGGCACCCTGTTCGCCATGCTCGGCAACCTGCCGTGGCCGACGGTCACCGCGGTCGTCGTCATGGTCCTCGTCGCGATCTTCTTCGTGTCGGGCGCCGACGCAGCGTCGATCGTCATGGGGACGCTGTCGGAGAAGGGGACGCTCGAGCCGTCGCGGAGGACCGTGATCTTCTGGGGCGCCGCCACGGGCGCGGTCGCCGCCATCATGCTCGTCATCGGCGGCGAGGACGCGCTCTCGGGTCTGCAGAACGTCACGATCGTCGCCGCGCTGCCGTTCCTCGTCATCATGGTCGGCCTCGCCGCGGCGCTGGTGAAGGACCTCTCGCGCGACCCGCAGGTGGTGCGGCGCCGGTACGCGACGGCCGCCGTCGAGCACGCCGTCGTCACCGGCGTGAGCGAGCACGGTGACGACTTCACGCTCACCGTGCAGGAGACCGCGCCCGGTGAAGGCGTCGGCGAGCTCGTGCCGACCGAGTGGTCCGAGGACGCCGACGCGGCGACCGGCGCCGACCCGACGGTCTCCGAGGAGATCGGCGAGAAGACGCAGCGGGTCGGGGCCTCGATGCGGCTCTGACCACCCGCGGTCGAGCCGGACCGAGCGCCCACCTGCCGCCAGAACCGCGCCATGGCACGGTTGCGTGGGGGTACGGGGCTGGATCGGCCGCCACAGGTGCGCCGTGGCGCGGTCGGGGCAAAGGGGCAGCCGACCGTACGAGGTCGTCACCTCACCGCTGGCACGATGAGGTGGCCGCGGCTGCCGCGGACGGTGTGCCCCTCGGCGGCGGTCGGCGTCGACGCCACGACCAGGCTCCCGGACCACCCCATGCCGTCTGCTCGCCGAGCGGGGTTGAGCCTCAGCTGAACTCGGCGAGCAGGTCGGGGCTGATCTGCGCCATGACGGCGTACGCCCGCTCCACCGGCACGTCGACGACGTCGTAGTGCGAGGCGCCGGCCGCCGTCGTCGCGACGAGGGTGGCCACTCCTGCACGCCGCTGGAACCAGGACCGGCGGACCGTCCAGCCGATGACGCCGTCGCGGTCGAGGGCGACCCGGCGCCGGTCGAGCGAGCCCTCGCGCGCGACGAGGTGGCGGGGCGTCACGAGGTGCCCCAGCCCGGCGTACCGGTCGACTCCGAGCCAGGCCGCGAGGCCGACCAGCACGGGCGCCGCCAGGTACCACGTCGCCGGCGCCTTGGTCGTGGCGACGAGGACGGCCAGGCCGATGAGGCCGGCGACGGTGGGAACGAGGGTCCGGGTCAGCCTGCGCCGCAAGGCCGCCCGCCCATGCCGCTGCAGCGGCGCGTTCACCGCGTCCCCGTCCGCGACGACGTCGGCGGCCACGCGGACGACGAGACCAGCGGGGGCGGGCGGCACGAGCCAGTCCGCGCCGCCGCGCTCACGCAGCAGCCCCGTGGTGACGACCTTGAGGCGTCGGCCGCCGACGAGACGCAGGCCCGCCGGCTCGTCGACCTGGACGCCACGGACGCGGCCGCGGTCGATGCTCGTCTCCCGCGTGGTCAGCAGGCCCCGGCGGGTGTGGAGGCTGCCCAGGCGGTTGCGCGTGAGCCGGAAGCCCCAGAAGCTGAGGACGTAGGCGCCGACTGCGAGCACCGAGACGACGACGAGCACCAGCAGCACGTCGAGCCAGACCGCCAGGCCGCGCACCCACTCCGCCCCCGACGCGATGACCTCGCCCTGGTCGCGCACCCGCCCGACCGCCTGGAACAGGAAGCCCACGCCGGCGGCCGCGGTCGCGATCCCGGTCAGCGTGAACGGCGCGTACCGGACCCACGTCGGGTCCAGCCGCACGAGCTCCTCGTCGACGGGCAGCGACTCCCACCCCGCAGCCGGGACCTCCGAGAGGTCCTCGTCCAGCCGCACCGGAGCACCCGTGGGGGAGGGGAGCGCGGTGACCGCCGGGTCGATGCGGTGCAGCAGCTCGGCCCGGAGCCGGCGTCCCTCCTCGACCCGCAGCGAGTCGAGGACGAGCCGGTCCCGCTGGCTGCCACCGGTCGAGATCTCGACCTTCGCGAGGCCGAGCAGCCGGTGGTAGACCCGCGCGGTGAGGTCGACGGTGCGGACCTTGTCGAGCTGGGCCGTCGTCGTCTGCTTGGTGAGCAGGCCGCGGCGCAGCTCGATGCGGCCGGCCGCGATGCGGTACCGCGTCGTGAACCACCGCAGCACCCCGAAGCCGACGATGACCGGCAGGGCGTAGAGCTCCCACGGCTGGTCGCTGTCGGAGCTCGCCCGGGCGACGAGCAGGGCGAGCACGGCGGGCAGCAGCCGGACGAGCGTCTCGACGGGGTGGATGAGGAGCATCCGCGCGTCGAGGCGTCGCCACTCGGTCTCGGGCACCGGGTCTGCGGGGGCAGGCTCGGTCACGTCGCGTCGCCCTTCTCGAGGACGGCCGCCGCGGACAGCGTCTCGACCAGCTCGGTGGCCACCGGCAGGTCGAGCGCGTGGATGCGCAACGGGCCCGCCGCGGACGCCGTCGTCACGGTCACCGACGCCAGCCCGAGCACCTGGGCGACGGGCCCACGCTCGAGGTCGACGGTCTGGACCCGGCTCATCGGGGCGATGCGTCGCTCCTGGCGCAGCCAGCCGGTCTGCGTGTAGATGGCCCGCCCGGTGGCCTCCCACCGGTGCACGCGCCACCGCCACCGGGGCATGACGAGGACGTAGGCCACCGAGAGCACGAGCCACGCGACGCCGACGGCCCAGTGCGTGGACCGGCCACCGGCGTCGTCGGCGACCCACCACACCACCTGTGCCACGAGGAGCCCGACGACGGGCACGAGCGCCTCGACGGTCCAGAGCGTCACCGCGCGAGGTGACACGAGGTTGGCCGGGGCACGGAGGATCGCTGCCTCCTCGGTCTGCATGGGTCCACGGTGTCACACGGAACCCGGTCGGCGGGACAGCACGACGGCGTGCACGTGTCGTGCGATGGTGTGCCCATGGGAACGATCGCGGTGCACGAGTTCATCTCCCTCGACGGCGTCTTCGAGGACCCGTCCTGGACGTTCGACTTCGGCTTCGACCCCCGGATGGGGGAGACGCTCGCCGATGTCACCGGCGCCGCCCGGGCCATCCTGCTCGGCCGGCGCACCTACGAGATGTTCGCGCCGGCGTGGTCGACGCGGACGGCCGAGGACGACCCCGGCGCCCCGTTCTTCAACGAGACCCACAAGTACGTCGTCGCCTCGCAACAGCCGGGCGTCGAGTGGGGACCCTCGACCGTGCTGCCCTACGACGCCGACGCGATCCGCCGGCTCAAGGACTCCGTGGACGGCGCGATGTACGTCTCGGGCAGCGGCACACTCGTGCGGGCGCTCCTCGCCGACGGGCTCGTCGACGACCTGCACCTGTTCGTCTACCCGGTGGCACGTGGCACGGGTGGGCGGCTGTTCGCCGACGGCGGTGGCCCGACGACGCTGCGGCTCAAGGGCTCCGACGTCTACGACAACGGCGTCGTGCACCTGGCCTACGGTCCCCCTGCGGGGCCGTGAGCCCGCGCGAGCCTCCGGCGTCCCTCCACGAGACGGGGCCGGGCGCATCGAGGTTAGGGTGAGGCACATGTCGGGTCTGGTGATGGTCGAGGGTCTGCCCGGCTCGGGCAAGAGCACGACGGCGCACGGCCTCGGCACTTGGCTCGCGGGCCGCGGCGTCGCGGTCGAGCAGTGGCCGGAGGGGCGCACCGACCACCCCGTCGACCTCGAGCAGGTCGCGGTCCTCACGAACGAGGCCGTCGTGCAGCTGCTGGGCGAGATGCCCTCTGCCGCAGATGCCTTCATCGGTGCCGCCGAGCGGGCCGGTGACGCGTGGCTCGTCCGCCTCGGCCGCGACGGGCACCTGCCCGCAGAGCTCGTGGACCGGCTGCGCCGTCACGACGGCTACGACGGTGACGTCACGCCCGAGCTGCACGGGCGCGTCCTCACCGACAGCTGGCGCCGCTTCGGGACCGCCGAGCCGCGCGCGGAGGTGCACGTCTGGGAGTGCGTCCTGCTCCAGAACCCCGTCTGCGCGTTCGTGGCCCGGTTCGACCAGCCGACGGCGGTGCTGGAGCGACACGTCCGCGGGCTCGTCGAGGCGGTGTCGGACCGCGCTCCGGCGCTCGTGTACCTCGACGCCGGTGACCCGGCGCCGGTCCTCGAGAAGGCGGCGGCCGAACGTCCGGACGCCTGGCTCGAGGCCGTCGTCGCCTACCACACGCAGCAGGGCTGGGGGCTGGCCCGCGGCCTCGCGGGTTTCGAGGGCTACGTCGAGTTCATGCGCCATCGCCGCGCCGTCGAGCTCGACCTCCTGCCGCGACTGCCGCTGCCGACCCTCGTCGTGCGCACCGACGCCGGCTCGTGGCCCGAGCACACCGACCGCATCCGGGCGTTCGTCGGCGAGCACCTCGGGCTCGAGGCGGCGCCGGGACCCGAACGGGCCGCCTGAGGAGGTCGGGCCGTCAAGCGGCCGTGCCCGCGGCCGTGCCAGCGGCCGCGTCGGTCTGCCGGCCGAGGTGACGGGCCTCCTTACGATGGGGCGCATGGCTCTCGAACTCGGTCTCGACACGTTCGGTGACATCGCGGACGGCCCGGACGGGCAGCCGCTGCACCCGGCCGTCGTCCTGCGCGAGGTCCTCGCCGAGGGCGAGCTGGCCGACCGGCTCGGGCTCGACTTCTTCGGGATCGGCGAGCACCATCGGCCCGACTACGCCGTCAGCGCGCCCGACACGCTCCTCGCGGCGCTGGCCTCCCGCACCGGGCGCATCCGGCTCGGCACGTCGGTCACCGTCCTGTCGTCCGACGACCCGATCCGCGTCTTCCAGCGGTTCGCGACGCTCGACGCCGTGTCCAACGGCCGCGCCGAGATCACCGTCGGCCGCGGGTCGTTCATCGAGTCCTTCCCGCTCTTCGGACTCGACCTGTCGGACTACGAGACCCTCTTCG
>NZ_JBNDHY010000043.1:0-31022 GCF_056755315.1 Monashia sp. HAY1-2A | reverse complement strand
CACTCTCTCCGTCGTCGGCAGCGTCAGATGTGTATAAGAGACAGGCCCAGGCCCCGTCCGGCACCAACCCCCTGTCGGGAGAGCGTCGTCGGCGCGCGTGCCTGAACCTTCGCCGACACTCTTCAGAGCAACGACGGGCCCGCCTGATACGCCGGCGGGTCGGGAGTCGGGTTCACACTGGGGGAATGGCCCTACGGACGCGCTCCCACTGGTTCGGCGTCGTCCTCGACGCCCCCGACGCGTCGGGGCTGGCGCACTTCTACCAGCGACTGCTCGGGTGGACCCTCTTCACGGACACGCCGGGCTGGGCGACGCTCGCGCCGTCGGCGGACCGGGGGTACAACCTGTCCTTCCAGCAGGAGCCGAACTACGTCCGGCCGGTGTGGCCCAGCGAGCCGGGCCGACCGCTCATGATGCTGCACCTCGATCTCGAGGTCGACGACCTCGACGAGGCCGTCGCGTACGCCGTCGAGGTCGGCGCACAGCTCGCGGAGCACCAGCCGCAGGAGGACGTCCGGGTCATGCTCGACCCGGCCGGGCACCCGTTCTGTCTCTACGTCGACGACGGCGAGGGTGCCGACGGCTCGGAGGGCATCGAGGGCACCGAAGGCTCGGAGGGCTCGGAGGGCTCGGAGGGCTCGGAGGGTCGGAGGACCTGATCGAGGGCCGCGACGAGGCGGCCGCGCAGCGCCTGCCCGCGCCCGGCGAAACCACGCTGCTCCGCGACGTACCGCGCCCTGCCCTCGGCGGTCTCGATGGGCACGGGCTCGTAGCCGAGCTCGCGCAGGTCGTAGGGGGCGGCGCGCATGTCGAGCGAACGGATGTCCCGGGCCAGCTCGAAGCAGTCGGCGACGAGGTCGGCCGGCACGACGGGAACGAGCTTGTGGGCCCATTTGTAGAGGTCCATGCCGGCGTGCAGGCAGGCCGGCTGCTCGAGGTCGACCTGAGCGGCCCGCGTCGGTCGCAGGGCGTTGCGCGGCGCCGCGTCCGGGGTGAAGAAGCGGTAGGCGTCGAAGTGCGAGCAGGCCACCTGGTGCGCGTCGACGACGGCGTCGGTCCCCTCGCGTCCGAGCCGGAGCGGCCACGCCGAGTGGCGCACGTCCGAGGGGTCGAGCCGGTACACCATGGCCCACTCGTGCAGCCCGAAGCAGCCGAAGCGGCCGGGTCGTGCCGCGGTGCGCACGAGCAGCTCGCGCACGAACCGCACCGTGTCGCCGCGCCGTTCGAGGAAGGCCTCGACGTCGACCGACACGGTGGGGCCACCGAGGCGGTAGAAGCGCCAGTCCCTCTGCGGCGCAGGTCCGTCCAACGCGATCCCGGGACCGGGGTGCCAGCGCCGCAGCTGCGACGGCGTGAAGGAGTAGTACGTGAAGAGGAAGTCCTCCACCGGGTGGGGGCGGCCGTCGAGGCGCCGCGCGCGGTGACCCGCGGTCGCCGCGTCGACCCGGGCCTCGTGGGCCCGGGTCCGCTCGCGCCACTCGGGCTCGGTCATCACGTGCACGCGACGAGGGTAGGTGATCGGTGCGGTGGTCCGCCGCGCGCGAGCCGCGCCCGAGCGGCCCACGAGCGGCCCACGAGCGGTCCACGAGCTGCTCGGCGGGCAGGATGGGCCCATGGGACCCGACGTCGAGCTGCCCACGCACCTGCTGCACCGCCTCACGTCCTACTCGCCCGACCGGGAGTGGACGGAGGTGCCGCCCGACGACCGCCTCGTCCAGGACCTCGTGCCGAACGACCTCGCCCACCGCCCGCGCTGGTACAAGCACTACGACGACGACCTGACGCGGACGTTGCTGCCTCCGGACCTGCCCGCCACGACCGCCCCGGCGACCACGGTCCTCGCGGGCACGGCCCAGGTGCCCGTGGCCCGACTCGACCTCGCCGCCCTCGCCCGTCTGCTCTACCTGTCCTCGGGCGTCACTCGTCGCACGCGGCGGGACGGCGGGCTCCTGCTCTTCCGTGCCGCGGGCTCGGCGGGGGCCCGGTTCCCGCTCGAGCTCTACGTCGCGGTGCCGCGCGGTGGCGAGGCCGCCGCCGACGTGCCTGCCGGACTCCACTGGTACGACCCCGAGGCGCACGCGCTCGCCACGGTGGGGCCGCCGCCGACGGGTGAGGCCCCGACCCTGGTCGTCACCGGCATCCCGTGGCGCACCGGTTGGCGCTACCGTGAGCGCGGGTTCCGGCACGTGTACTGGGACGCCGGGACGATGCTTGCCCAACTGCTCGCGCTCGCCGACTCCGCGGGCGTCCCGGCCCGCCTCTTCACGACGTTCGCCGACGCCGAGGTGGCCGCCCTCGTCGGAGCCGACCGTGTGCACGAGCTGCCCGTGGCCCTCGTGGCGCTCGGCCCCGGTGCCCCTGCCGTGCACCCGACCGGTGACCCGATGCCGGGTCGGCACGACGCCGACGGCCTCGAGTTCCCCCTCGTCACGGCCGCGCAGCGAGCGGGGGAGCGGGACGCTCTCGGGGCCGAGCTCGGCAGGGGTGCCCCGGTCCACCTGACCACGCGCGCGCAGGCCGGCCCGAGCACCGATGCCGTCGTGGCGAGCAAGGGCTCGATCCGCCGGCTGCGCGCCGACCGCTCGCTGCCGCGCGACGTGCTCGTCGACGCCATGGCGGTGGCGCTCCGGGGTGTCGACCTGCCGCACTGGCTCGGGGTCAGCGCCGTCGACGGCGTGCCCTCGGGCATCGCACGGTGGCCGGACGTCGACCACCCAGTCCGGGCCCTGGACGAGGAGACCGTCCGGGCCGAGCTCTACGGGGTGGCCCTCGAGCAGGGGCTGGCCCACGACGCGTCGTTCGTCGCCATGAGCGGCGTCGACCTGGCGGACCTCGACGACCACGGCTACCGCGACGCCCAGCTGCTCGCAGGTCTCGCGGAGGGCAGGCTGCACCTCATGGCCTACGCCCTGGGCGCGGCCGCGTCGGGCATGACGTTCCGCGACTCCGACCTCGCGGCGCTGCTCGGTGCGGACGTCGCGGGGCTGCTCTGGACGTGCGTCGGCGTGCCCGAGTACCGCACCCGTGCCAGCGGACTGCCCGGCTCGCCGGCCGACGTCACCATCGTCTGGCCGCGCTGATCCACCGGCGGAGCCCGCCGTCGGCCTAGGCTCGCTCCCGTGGCCGTCGCCGACTGGTACCTCAGCGCCGAGGAGCGCGGCAACCCCTCGACCCTGCTCGACAGGCGCCGTCCGGGCGGGCTCGCCTGGAGCGAGGGCAACCTCGTCACACCTCTCATCCACGGGGCGGCGTACTTCGCGGCGCTCAGCGACCGCGTCTGCCGGATGCGAAGGGGTGACCTGCTGCTCTTCGTCGACTGGCGCGGCGACCCCGACGAGCGCCTGACGGGCGAGCCGGGGAGCGAGGTCGCCGCCGTCTTCGCCGACGCCGCCCGCAGGGGCGTCGACGTCCGCGGCCTCGTCTGGCGGTCCCACTGGGACCGGCTCGCCTTCTCCGCCGAGGAGAACCGTCACCTCGGCGAGGACATCAACGCGGCCGGTGGTGAGTGCTACCTCGACATGCGGGTCCGGCTCGGCGGCTCGCACCACCAGAAGTTCGTGGTGCTGCGGCACCCCGGCCGGCCCGAGTGGGACGTCGCGTTCCTCGGCGGCATCGACCTGTGCCACAGCCGGCGCGACGACGCGAGCCATGCCGGCGACCCGCAGCCCCAGACCATGGCGAAGGTCTACGGCCCCCGGCCGCCGTGGCACGACGTCCAGCTGGCGCTCACCGGTCCCGTCGTCGGTGACGTCGAGACCGTCTTCCGCGAGCGTTGGGAGGACCCCCAGGCGCTGAGCCGCTCGCCGATCCGCTGGGCCTTCGACGGACTGCGCGGTGACCGCCCGCGCCGCCGGCCGCTCCCACCGCAGGAACCGGACCCGGCGCCGACGGGGCCGCACCCGGTGCAGCTGCTGCGCACGTACGGCCACCGCCTGGGCGGCTACCCGTTCGCTCCACGCGGAGAGCGGAGCGTCGCGCGGGCCTACGCGAAGGCGTTCTCGCGGGCCCGGCACCTGATCTACCTCGAGGACCAGTACCTGTGGTCCGCGCAGGTGTGCGGCGTCCTCGTCGACGCCCTCAGGCGGGCGCCCGGTCTTCGCGTCGTCGTGGTCCTGCCGCACCAGCCGGACCAGGACGGCACCCTCGCCCACGCCCCGAACCTCGTGAGCCGGGCCAGGCTGCTCCAGACGCTGCACGCCGCCGCGCCGGGCCGCGTCGCCGCCTACGGGGTCGAGAACAGGCAGGGCACCCCGGTGTACGTCCACGCGAAGGTCTGCGTCGTCGACGACGAGTGGGTGGCGGTCGGTTCGGACAACCTCAACCGGCGGTCATGGACGCACGACTCCGAGCTGTCCGCCGCGGTCGTGCACCCGGAGCTGGCCCGGGCGCTGCGTCAGGAGCTCGCACGCGAGCACCTCGACACCGACACCGACCTGGCCCTCGAGAACCACTTCGCCGCCTACGCCGACAGCGCCCGAGCCCTCGCGTCCTGGCACCGCGACCCTGCCTCGGCCCCGCGGCCGGCGGGCCGGCTGCGTCCGGTCGACAGCCCGGCGCAGGGGCGGCTGACCCGGTTGTGGGCCGACCCCCTGTACCGCCTCGTCTACGACCCCGACGGCCGACCGCTCGACCTCAGGCTTCGGCGCACCTTCTGAGGCGACGACGGCCGGGACGACCGCGTCGGCTGCCGGACGACCGGGGGACTACCGCGGGCGGCCTCGTCGTAGGCTGAGGCGCGTGCGCATCGCGAGGTACACGACCGGGGACGACCCGGCCTACGGCATCGTCCAGGGCGACCCCGGGCAGGAGGTCCTCACCCCGCTCGCCGGTGACCCGCTCTACGTCGGGCTCCAGCCGAGCGGCCATGACCCGGTCATGCTCGCGGACGTGCGGCTGCTCGCGCCGGTCATCCCGCGGTCGAAGATCGTGGCGATCGGCAAGAACTACGCCGACCACGCCGCGGAGATGGGCGGCGAGGCGCCCGCGGAGCCGATGATGTTCTTCAAGCCGAACACGTCGGTCGTCGGACCGTTCGACCCCGTCGTCCTGCCGAGCGGCAGCAGCGAGGTCTCCTACGAGGGCGAGCTGGCCGTCGTCATCAAGACGATCACCAAGGGCGTCAAGGCGGAGAACGCCGCCGACTGCATCTACGGCTACACCATCGCCAACGACGTCACGGCCCGTGACTGGCAGCGCACCGACGGACAGTGGGCGCGCGCCAAGGGGTTCGACACCAGCTGTCCCCTCGGCCCGTGGGTCGAGACCGAGCTCGACCCGGCCGACCTGTCGATCGTCACGACGCTGGACGGCGACGTCAGGCAGGACGGCACGACGGCCGACATGGTCCACGGGATCGGCGCGATCATCGAGCACGCCTCGGCGGCGTTCACCCTGCTGCCCGGCGACGTCATCCTCACCGGCACGCCGGCGGGCGTCGGGCTGGTCGACGCCGGCCAGCAGGTGACCGTGCAGATCGAGGGCATCGGCTCGCTGACGAACACCTTCGTCCGGCGCTGACCGGGCGTCCACGGGGGAGCGGGGGCCGTCCGGGACGGCTCCGGCGGCGTCGGGGCCCCTGCGACGGGCCCACTAGGCTGACCCCACCATGAGCGACACGACCAGCACCCCCGACGCGTCCACCACCTCAGCCTCGTCGGCCACCCCCGCGACCTCCGTCCCCGCCGTGGAGGTGCGCCTCTCCACGGACCCGGCGCAGCAGCGCGTGTCGACCTCCGACGGCAGCGGACCGGTGCGCACCCGAGTTGCCCCGAGCCCGACCGGCGACCCGCACGTCGGCACGGCCTACATGTCGCTGTTCAACCTCGCGTTCACCCGCCAGCAGGGCGGCCAGTTCGTCCTGCGGGTCGAGGACACCGACCGGGTCCGGTTCCGCGAGAACTCCGAGGCCCAGCTGTACGACACCCTCGCCTGGCTCGGGCTGCACTGGGACGAGGGGCCCGACGTCGGCGGGCCGTTCGCGCCGTATCGCCAGAGCGAGCGCCTCGAGACCTACCGCCCCTACGTCGACAGGCTCGTCGAGGACGGGCACGCCTACTACTGCTGGTGCTCCAAGGAGCGGCTCGACCAGATGCGCGAGGTCCAGCAGAAGACCAAGCAGCCCACCGGCTACGACCGCCTCTGCGTGGGCAAGACGCGCGAGGAGCGCGCCGAGCTGCCCGGTTTCACCGAGACCCCGGTGGTGCGCATGCTCATCCCCGACGACGTCCCGCTCGTCTTCGACGACGTCATCCGTGGCAAGGTGTCGGCGCCCCGTCCCGACGACCAGGTCATCCTCAAGGCCGACGGCTTCCCGACCTACCACCTGGCCGTCGTCGTCGACGACCACGAGATGGGCATCACGCACGTCGTCCGCGGTGAGGAGTGGATCTCCTCGACGCCCAAGCACGTCCTGCTCTACCGGTGGCTCGGCCTCGAGCCGCCGGCCTTCGCGCACATGCCGCTGCTGCGCAACACGGACAAGTCGAAGATCTCCAAGCGCAAGAACCCCGCGGCGCGTCTCACGTGGTTCCGCGAGCAGGGCTACCTGCCCGAGGCGCTCGTGAACTTCCTTGCGCTGCTTGCCTACCCGCCGCAGCAGAACGCCGACGGCAACGACCTGGAGGTCTTCACCTTCGACGACTTCAGCCGGACCTTCGACTGGGCCAAGGTCAACCCCATCGGGCCCATCTTCGACCTCAAGAAGCTCGAGTGGCTCAACGGGGTCTACATCCGCCAGCTGGACACCGGTGACTTCGCCTCGCGGCTGCTGCCCTACCTCGTGGAGGCCGGCATCCTCGGCGAGACGCAGTCGCTCGGGGAGCTGGGCCGCCTCAAGGCCGTGGCCGCGCTGATCCAGCCGCGGATGGCGCTGCTCACCGAGGCGCCGGCCCTCGTCGCTCCCTTCTTCGTCGCGGACGACCAGCTCGAGGTCGCCGAGGACGCCCGGGCCCAGCTCAAGGACGACGCGCCCCAGGTGCTCGACGCCGCCCTGCGGGTGCTCGGTGACATCGACGACCACGGCCCCGGCGTCCTCGGGACCGGCAGCGCGTGGAGCGCCGCCGTGATCGAGGCCGCCCTGCGCGAGGCGATCGTGGACGGTCTCGGCATCAAGCCGCGGTTCGCCTTCGGCCCGCTGCGCACCGCGGTGTCGGGCCAGCGCATCTCGCCCCCGTTGTTCGAGTCGATGGAGATCCTCGGCAAGACCTCGACCCTGGGCCGCCTCCGGGCGCTGCGCGACGCGCTCTGAGGGCCCGGTGCTCGAGCGCATCTGGCCGCTGCACGGCATCCGTCTCGGCACGGCCGACCTCGACCTGCGGGTCATGACCGAGGCCGACCTGCCCGAGGTCTGCGCCGTCCTGCCGCCGGACCTCGAGCTCAACCCGCACGCGACCACGTACGCCGGCCTCGACCTGCCCGCCAACCGCCGGGCCGTCGTCGCCCAGGGGTACTGGCGTGCCTTCGGCATGTGGTCGCCGGACGACTGGGCGCTGCCCTTCGTCGTCCGCCGCGAGGACCGCATCATCGGCGGGCAGTGGCTGGAGGGGCCCGACTACCGGGCCGACCGCACCGTCGACTCCTCGTCGTGGCTCGTGCGCGAGGCCCGCGGCTGCGGCTTCGGGCGGCAGATGCGGGGCGCGGTCCTCGAGCTGGCCTTCACCTTCCTCGGCGCCCGGGCCGCGATCTCGTCGGCGGTCGTCGACAACGCGGCCTCGCTCGGCGTCTCCTACAGCCTCGGCTACCGCGACACCCACACCTCGGTGCTCGAGCACTCGGGGGAGCGGCTCCAGCACGTGCGCCTCGAGCGGGACACGTGGCGTCGCGGCGGTCACGGTGGCGAGGTCACCGTCGAGGGCATCGAGGCGGCCCTGCCGCTCTTCGGCCCGGTCTCGGGACTGGAGGAGGCGTGAACGGCTCCGACGCGAGCGCACCCCGCGACGACGACGGCGTCATCGAGCCAGTCGCCGCCGTCCTCGAGGGCGCCCGGGCACTCGTGCTCGACGTCGACGACACCATCGTCGACACCCGCGGGGCGATGGTCGTCGCCGGCACCCACGCCGCCCGGGCGCTCTGGCCGGGGCGCGACGGGGACCACGTCGCCATGGCCGAGCGGTACTACGCGGACCCGGAGCGCTGGTTCCCGCGGTACGCCTCCGGGGCGATCGCCTTCGAGGACATGCGCTCTGGTCGGCTCGCGGAGGTGGCACGCCCCTTCCGGGCCGACCTGGCCGACGACGCGCACGGTGTCTTCGAGGACGCGTACGCCCCGGCCTTCCGCGACGCCCAGCGGCTCTTTCCCGACGTGCCCGAGCTGCTGGCCGCCGCCGAGCAGGTCGGGCTCCCCGTGGCCCTGCTGACCAACTCTGCGTCGGCGCCCACGCGGGTCAAGCTCGAGGCCCTTCGGCTCGCGGCGCGGTTCGACGTCGTCGTCACCACCGACACGCTGGGGTTCGGCAAGCCCGACCCGCGCGTGTACCGGGAGGCGTGCCGTCTCGTCGGTGTCGAGCCGGAGGCCGCCGTGTGCATCGGTGACAGCCTCGCCTGGGACGTCATCGGCGCCCGCCGGGCGGGGCTGCGTGCGATGTGGCTCGACCGGGCCGCGGCCGGCACGTCCGAGGACGTCGTGTCGGTGCAGGGGCTCGACGTCGTCGCCCGGGCCCTGCGTGCGACCCGATTTGGGGGTTCGGTGGTCGACCGGTAACATTTCCACTCGGTTCACCACCGCAGAAGGCCGCAAGGCGCGCTCGGGAGTGAAACCCCTTGGGGTATGGTGTAATTGGCAACACTACGGATTCTGGTTCCGTCATTCTAGGTTCGAGTCCTGGTACCCCAGCTCCGGTTCTCTCCCGAGAGAGCCGATTCGGAGAAATCCTCGCCAACCGGTAAGGTTCTCTCCTGTGCCGAGCGATCGGCACCGCTCACGGCCCCGTTGTGTAGCGGCCTAGCACGCCGCCCTCTCAAGGCGGTAGCGCGGGTTCGAATCCCGTCGGGGCTACGTGATGCTCGAAGGAGCGACAGAGACCCCGGTCCACCAGGACCGGGGTCTCCTGCGTCCCGGCCCCGGGTCGGCCGCGCGGGTCAGTCGCGGCGGGCCCGGATGCCCGCCACCGCCAGCTGCCGCATCGAGGTCCCGGGCAGGTACGCCGAGGTCAGGGCCAGCCCGATGCGCGGCAGGGCGGCCTCGTCCCGGAAGACGAGATGGAGGGCCTGGCCCCGCGGCGAGAACTTCCGCTTGAAGCTCTCCAGGGAGCGGAACCCGTAGAGCGGCTCGAGGGCCTCGCCGAGCGCGCCGAGGAGCCGGTCGAGGGGTTCGGCCGCTGCGCCGGGACCTGCCGCGCCGGGATCTGCCGCGTCGGTGCCTGCAGCGCCGGTGTGCGCGAGCGGCGCCCCGGACAGCGACACCACCTCGAGGCCGGCCGCCTTGAACGACAGGCAGGCGCTGGCGACGAGGAACTCGGTCACGAGCCTGAACCCGTCCGGCAGGCGTCGCATGACATCGAGCGTCCGGCCGCGGACGACCCCGCCACCGGCGTGCACGGGCAGCCACGACGTGACCCCGTGCACCGTGCCCTCGGCATCGACCGCGAGCCCGACGAGGGCGTGCGGGTCCATCGCCTCGTCGATGCCGCCGAGCGTGAAACCCATCTCGGGCAGGCCCTTGTCGCCGACCCACAGCTCGGAGATCGCGCGCACCTGCGCGAGGACTCCGCGCGGCATGTCGGCGAGGCGCCCCTCCCGGTAGGTGATCCCCTCGCGCGCGGCGCGGTTGAGCGCGGTGCGCACGTCCTGCCAGCGCCGACCCGTGAACTGCAGGGCCGGCAGGTCGATGACGGCCTCCTCCGCGACGGTGAGGTGCCGGTAGCCGTGCGCCGCGCCCCAGGCCCGCACCTCGTCGGTGACCGAGAAGAAGCAGGCCTGTCGGCCGTGGGACTCCTGCTCGTCGACGAACGCGGCGAGGACCCGGGCGCGCGTCCCCGCATCGGCCGCGACGGGGTCACCGAGCGCCACGGCCACGCCGCGGTGCAGCTGGTGAGCCTGGTAGCCGATCACCCCCGGGTGCGCGGGGTCGGGTCGCGGCGCGGGCAGGAGGAACCAGGCGTTGTCCGGCCACGTGCCCATCCACGACATCGTCGTGCCGCCGTGGCGCTCGAGCAGCGCGATGGCGGTCTCGCGCCCGTCGCGGGCGCCCGTCCGGTCGGTGAGCCGGCCGCGTCGGCCGGGGGCCCGGAAGGCCGAGCGTCCGGCGAGGAGGACCCACAGCTGCAGCGACCACAGGAGCACGTCGACGACCACCTGGGGCACGGCCGACACCACCTCGTCACCCGGCCCGAGCCGGTCCGGTGCGAGCACCTCGACGACGAGCACGGCCAGGCCCGCGAGCAGCCCGAGTCCCGCCAGCAACGCCGCGAGGTGCCACACCTGTCGCGACCCCTGCCGCAGGCCGTCGGCCAGCAGGAGCGAGACCCCGGCACCGACGAGCACGCTGAGGACGTCGGCGTCGGTGGTGCTCGCCCCGAGCGGCCCATCGGAGGGCACGAGGTAGAGCAGGACCCGGACCGCGGCGGCCACGACGAACAGCGTCCAGGCCAGGACGCGCCACTCGTGTCGGGTGAGACGCACGTGGGGGCCCGCTGGGCGCCGACCGACGAGGCCGGGTCCGAGCAGCAGCCCCGTGCCGACCGCGAGCAGGTGCTCGAGATCCCACAGCAGCCCGATGTAGAGGAAGGACAGGACAGCGTAGAGGCACAGCAGGGCCCGCAGCCGACCGCGCCACGGTGGTCGCAGCGTCACCGACGCAGCGGCCACCGCGCCGAGCGCGCCCGCGCTGAACCCGGCGTCGAGTACGCCGCCGGTCGTCCGGGCCCACGTCCACGTCGTGTGCGTCAGCGGCCAGAGGACGACCGACGCGCCGACGACGCCCGCCAGGTGACCGGCCACCGCCGACACCGCCACGGACCGCGTCCCGAGCCTCGGCTCGGACCATCCGAGGAGCAGCAGGGCGCCGCCGGCGACGGGGAGGTACTGCGCGGGGACCAGGGCGAAGAACGCACCGGTCACGGGCGTCCACCACCGGCCCGCCTCGAGCGCCGGAAGACCGTACGCGACGCCCTCGAGCAGCGGCCGGTCCCGCAGCGGCGACCACAGCGTCCCCGTGGCGACGCCGAGCACGAGCATCAGGGCGACGACCGCGAGCGTGAACGGGACCCGGCGGGCCGGCGCGAGCAGGCGCACGCGTCCGCGGTCCTCGGTGTCCCCGGTGTCCCCCGTGTCCCCGGCGTCCCCGGCGACGCTCTGTGGCTCGGGCACGCGTCCTCCCCGTGTGCGGCCGGTCCGGCTCCCGCCGGGCCCTCAGCCCGGACCCTAGCCCCGGCCGCGGTGCCTGAGTGCAGGATCGCCGAGGTCAGGCGAGCTCGCGCAGCCCGGGAAGGACGTCGGCGGCGAACTGCTCGAGGAACCGGGCCTGGTCGTGACCGGGTGCGTGGAACACGACGTGGTCGAACCCCCAGTCGACGTACTGGCGTACCGCGTCGACGGCCTCGTGCGGGTCGCTCGTGACGATCCACCGCCTGGCGACCTGCTCGTCGCTCAACTCGTCCGCGAGGCGCTCCATCTCCACCGGGTCGTCGACGCCGTGCTTCTGCTCGGCCGTCAGCGACAGCGGCGCCCAGAACCGGACGTTGTGGAGCGCCCGGTCGGGGTCGCGGTCGTAGGAGAGCTTGATCTCGATCATCCGGTCGATGTCCTCGCGGGTGCGGCCGGACTTCTCCAGGCCCTCGTCGACGGCCGGCATCAGCTGGTCCTCGTAGAGCTCGCGGCCCTTGCCCGACGTGCAGATGAAGCCGTCGCCGGAGCGCCCGGCGTACCGGGCCACGAGCGGACCACCCGCCGCGACGTAGACCGGGATGGGCTCGTCCGGCCGGTCGTAGACGGTGGCTGCACGGGTCCGGTAGTAGTCACCCTCGAAGTCGACCCGCTCCTCGGTCCAGAGGCGTCGCATGAGCCGCACCGACTCGCGCAGCCGGGCGAAGCGCTCCTTGAACTCCGGCCACGGCGACCCGGCCGCCCCGACGGCCACCTCGTTGAGGGCCTCGCCGGTGCCGATGCCCAGGACGATGCGTCCCGGGTTGAGAGCGCCCAGCGTGCCGAAGGCCTGCGCGACGACGGCGGGGTTGTAGCGGAACGTCGGGGTCATCACCGACGTGCCGAGCGTGATGCGCTCGGTGCGCTCGCCGGCGGCCGCGAGCCACGACATCGCGAACGGGGCATGGCCCTCGTGGTGGCGCCACGGCTGGAAGTGGTCGGAGATGAACGCCGAGTCGAGCCCGAGCTGCTCGGCCAGGACGGCGAGCGTGACGAGGTCACGAGGCCCGAACTGCTCCGCGGACGCCTTCCAACCAACCTTGAGCACGGTGCCTCCTGCGACTCGGAACGGGTCGTGCCAGCCTACGTCGGCAGCCGCTCACGCCCGTCGGGGCGGGTCAGGAGCGGGTCACCAGTGGATGACGACCCGGTCGCCGATCCGTGACTCGTCGTAGAGCCGGATGATGCCGTTCCAGTCGCGGACGTTGACGCAGCCGTGGGAGGCGCCGGCGTAGCCGAGGCGCGCGAAGTTCGACGAGTAGTGCACCGCCTGCCCTCCGGAGAAGAACATCGAGTAGGGCATCGGCGTGTGGTAGAGGTTCGAGATGACGTCCTTCTTCTTCTTGTAGACGGTGAAGACGCCCTCGCGGGTGGGCAGCTCGTCGCTGCCGAAGCGGACGTCGAAGCCGTACTGGGGCACCCCGTCGACGACCCAGGTCAGGTGCCGGGTCGTCTTGCTGATGCACATGACGCGTCCGGTCATGCAGCGCGGGTCGAGGTCGGCGGCGCCGGCGTCGGGCTTCGGCTTCGGCTTGACGTTGGCCAGCTCGTCGGCGGTCGGCCGGCGCGTCATCGCCACGAGCCGGTCCCACGTCGTCTCGTCGAGGCTGCCCGTCGCGGCGAACCCGCGCTTGGCCTGGAAGCCACGCACCGCGGCCTCGGTGCGGCTGCCGTAGCCGTCGGTCACGTCGCCGGAGAACCAGCCGATCTGGCGCAGCCGGGCCTGGAGGGCACGCACCCTCGTGCCGGAGTCGCCACGCCGCAGCAGGACGACCGGGGCCGGGACCGGCGTCGCGGTCGGCGTCGCGGCCGGCGTCGCGGCCGGGGGAGCGGCCGGGGGAGTGGTCGGGCGAGTGGTCGGGGCTGCGGTCGCAGTCCCGGCCGGCGTCGGGGTGGCCGGAGTCGTGGGCCCGGACGTCGCCCCGCCCGTGCTGTCGGACGCCGTTCGAGTCACGGAGACGCGCGTCGCGGCCGTGGACGCACCGTCGTCCGGCGTGCAGGCGGCCAGCGCGGCGACGGCGACGCAGACCGCCCCGGCGAGCACCCCACGGGTGCGGAACCCGCCTCGAGCGGGCCCGCGGCGACGCGTCGGGCGAACGGACGTGGTGGGAGCCGGCATCGTTACCCCTGACCAGGACGTTGGGTGGTTGCACCGAGAGTGACGTGCCACGGCCCCGCGCGGTTGTCCGAGTCGACGGCTCGCCGCGGATCGTGACCGATCCGTTGCGAAAAGTCCGGTCCCGGACGTCTCAGGCGTTCTGCTGCTGCTGTTGCTGCTGCTGCATCGCGTGGTGGCGGCGCAGCACCTCGGTCAGCTTGTTCGCGCCGGCGACGACGGTCGCGGCGTGCAGCCGGCCCGGCTGGCGGGACAGGCGCTCGATGGGTCCGGAGATCGACACCGCGGCGACGACACGGCCCGAGGGCCCGCGCACCGGGGCGGACACCGACGCGACCCCGGCCTCGCGCTCGGCGACGCTCTGCGCCCAGCCGCGGCGGCGCACCGCCGACAGCGTCGTGGCGGTGAACGCGGCGCCCTGCAGGCCACGGTGCAGCCGGTCCGGCTCCTCCCAGGCGAGGAGCACCTGGGCGGCCGATCCGGCGAGCATCGACAGGGTGGCGCCGACGGGGATCGAGTCGCGCAGGCCGACCGGCCGCTCGGCGGCCGCGACGCAGATGCGCTGGTCGCCCTGCCGCCGGAACAGCTGGGCGCTCTCGTTCGTGTGGTCGCGCAGGGCTCCGAGGACGGGGCCGGCCGCAGCGAGGAGCCGGTCCTCGCCCGCCGCGGAGGCGAGCTCGCCGAGCCGCGGGCCGAGGACGAAGCGGCCCTGCATGTCGCGCGAGACGAGCCGGTGGTGCTCGAGGGCGACGGCCAGGCGGTGCGCCGTCGGGCGCGCCAGGCCGGTGGCGCCGACGAGCTGAGCGAGCGTGGCCGGACCGGCCTCGAGGGCGCCCAGCACCGTGGCTGCCTTGTCGAGGACGCCGACCCCAGAAGAGTTGTCCATGAACTGATATTGACGTCTCAGGCACTGAGACGTCAATCCACAACGCCCACAAAAGAGCGACGCTTTTGCAACAGCGACGTCGCGAGCCGGTCCTCGGTGGCGCGCGCGCTGGAGCAAGAGACGTCGCGCGGAGGGATGAGATGGCAGGGACACTGGCCGAGAAGGTCTGGGACGCACACGTCGTCAGGCGCGCCGAGGGCGAGCCCGACCTCCTCTACATCGATCTGCACCTGCTCCACGAGGTCACCAGCCCCCAGGCCTTCGACGGTCTCCGGCTCGCCGGACGTCCCGTCCGGCGCCCCGACCTCACCCTGGCGACCGAGGACCACAACGTCCCGACGACGCCGGGCCCCATCACCGACCCCGTCTCCAAGGTCCAGGTCGAGACGCTGCGCCGCAACTGCGAGGAGTTCGGCGTCCGGCTCTACCCGATGGGTGACGCCGACCAGGGCATCGTCCACGTCGTCGGCCCGCAGCTGGGCCTGACGCAGCCGGGCATGACCGTCGTCTGCGGTGACAGCCACACCTCGACGCACGGCGCGTTCGGCGCGCTCGCCTTCGGCATCGGCACCTCCGAGGTCGAGCACGTCCTCGCCACCCAGACGCTGCCGCTCAAGCCGTTCCGCACCCTGGCCGTCAACGTCGACGGCACGCTGCCCGACGGGGTCACGGCCAAGGACATCGTCCTGGCCGTGATCGCCAAGATCGGCACCGGCGGTGGCCAGGGCTACGTCATCGAGTACCGCGGCGAGGCCATCGAGGCGCTGTCGATGGAGGCCCGGATGACGGTGTGCAACATGTCGATCGAGGCCGGTGCCCGCGCCGGCATGATCGCCCCGGACCAGACGACGTTCGACTACCTCCAGGGCCGCCCGCACGCCCCCAAGGGTGCGGACTGGGACGCCGCGGTCGCCGAGTGGACAGCGCTGCGCACCGACGCCGACGCCGTCTTCGACGCCGAGGTCGACATCGACGCCGCGACGCTGACGCCGTTCGTCACGTGGGGCACCAACCCCGGCCAGGGCCTGCCGCTCGGCGAGTCCGTGCCCGACCCCGAGTCCTTCGCCGACGAGAGCGACCGCCTGGCCGCCTCGAACGCGCTCGCGTACATGGGCCTCGAGCCCGGGACGCCACTGCGCGACATCCGCGTCGACACCGTCTTCGTCGGCTCGTGCACCAACGGCCGCATCGAGGACCTGCGCGCTGCCGCCGACGTCATCAAGGGTCGTCGCGTGGCCGACGGCGTCCGGATGCTCGTCGTGCCCGGCTCGGCCAAGGTGCGGCTGCAGGCCGAGGCCGAGGGGCTCGACGCCGTCTTCACCGAGGCCGGCGCCGAGTGGCGCCTGCCCGGCTGCTCCATGTGCCTCGGCATGAACCCCGACACCCTCTCGCCGGGGGAGCGCAGCGCGTCGACGTCCAACCGCAACTTCGAGGGACGCCAGGGCAAGGGCGGTCGTACCCACCTCGTCAGCCCGCTCGTCGCGGCGGCCACCGCCGTGCGCGGGACGCTGTCGAGCCCGTCCGACCTCGGCTCGGTCCGCGAGCCGGTGGCCGCGTCCGCCGTCGCGTCCAGCACCACCGGGGAGGCCTGAGCCATGGAGAAGTTCGAGACCCACACCGGCGTCGGCGTTCCGCTGCGGCGCAGCAACGTCGACACCGACCAGATCATCCCGGCCGAGTACCTCAAGCGCGTCACGCGCACCGGGTTCGAGGACGGCCTCTTCGCCGCGTGGCGCAAGGACGAGTCCTTCGTCCTCAACAACCCGGTGTACGCGGGTGGTTCGGTGCTCGTGGCCGGGCCCGACTTCGGCACCGGGTCGAGCCGTGAGCACGCCGTCTGGGCCCTCATGGACTACGGCTTCCGCGTCGTGGTCAGCTCCCGGTTCGCCGACATCTTCCGCGGGAACAGCGGCAAGCAGGGACTCGTCACGGCCGTCGTCGCCCAGGACGACGTCGAGCTGATCTGGAAGCACCTGGAGAACAACCCGGGTTCCGAGGTCGAGGTCGACCTCGTGGCCCGGACCGTCCGGGCCGGCGAGATCGTGGCCGCCTTCGACATCGACGACTACACCCGCTGGCGGCTGCTCGAGGGGCTCGACGACATCGGCCTGACGCTCCGACACGAGGACGAGGTGTCCGAATTCGAGAAGCGCCGGCCGAGCCACAAGCCGGTCACCACCCCGGCCTGAGACCCCGGCCAGAGGCAGGTCACCGGACCTGCTGACGGTGACGGATCCCGCTGTGACACAGCGGGATCCGTCTCCTTTTCTCCAGCCAACCATCTGCTGGCCGCGGGGCTCCGGGCGGGCCGGGCGGCGGTTCCCGGGGCGTCAAAGTCGTTGCGACACAACGAAAAGCCCGGGTGGGGTGATGGACGAACCCGCTCGACAGGCCTAACGTCATCTCGTAGCCGGACTGGTTCCGGATGCCCACGTCGGGTCGCCTGACACCGACAGTCCTCTGGAGGGGAAGACGTGAACAAGGCAGAACTGGTCGACGCGCTGGAGAAGAAGCTCGGCAGCAAGAAGCAGGCCTCCGACGCCCTCGAGGCCTTCCTCGACGTCGTCATCCGCGAGGTGGCCAAGGGCAACAAGGTCGGGATCACCGGCTTCGGCACCTTCGAGCGAGCCGACCGCGCGGCCCGCACGGGGCGCAACCCCAAGACCGGTGAGACGGTGCGCATCAAGAAGACTCGCGTCCCCAAGTTCCGGTCGGGCACGAACTTCAAGGAGATCGTCTCGGGCGCCAAGAAGGTCTCGCGCACCGAGTCCGCGGCGGCGCGCGCCACGGCGGGCAGCTCGGTGTCGGCGCCGGCGACCAAGGGCGCGGCGAAGAAGACGGCGTCCACGGCCAAGAAGGCCACGGCCAGCAAGGCCGCTCCGGCCAGGTCCGCGGCGAAGAAGACGGCGACCAAGGCTGCCGGCACGGCCGCGTCGGCAGCGAAGAAGACGGCGTCCACGGCGAAGAAGAGCACCGCCAGCAAGGCCGCTCCGGCCAAGTCCGCGGCGAAGAAGACCACGACCAAGGCCGCCGGCACGGCCGCGTCGGCAGCGAAGAAGACGGCGTCCACGGCCAGGAAGAGCACCGCCAGCAAGGCTGCTCCGGCCAAGTCCGCGACGAAGAAGACGACGACCAAGGCGGCCACCCCGGCCAGGTCCGCCGCGAAGAAGGCGACGTCCACGGCCAAGAAGACGACGGCGAAGGCGACGGCGAAGGCGACGGCGCGCAAGAGCGCCCGCTGAGGCGTGGTCCGGGCCGTCCGGGTGGTTCCCGGTCGCGTGCGGACCGTGACGGACGACGAGGGCCCTGCCGGACGGCCGGGCCCTCGTGCGTGCCACGCCCAAGCGGGCGCGGTGCGGGGCGTCAGCGGATGCGCTGGCCCGGGCCGATGCCGACGATGCGCAGGGCGACGACGACGTCGTCGACGACGTCGACCGTGAGGCGCTGGCCGACCCGCAGCAGGCGCAGGCCGCTCGACTCCAGGGCGGGCGCGCCGAAGACCAGCTCGCGCCCGTCGTCGCGCAGCACGCTGCCCGTGCGTGTCTCGGGGTCGTAGCGGTGCACCGTGGCCTGCATGGTCCTGATCCAAGCAGATCCGCGGTGCTCGAGCACCGCCCGTGTCGCGGGCCCCGGCCCCAGCCGGCGGGCGGCGGCCAGTCCCGACGCGTCGTCGACGTCGGTGCGCAGGCGCGGGAGGTCGAGATCGAGCCGCACGGCGCCGTCGGCCTCGTGCCGCGCGGCGCTGCCGACGCCGAACCGCGGTGTGAAGCGGCGGCCCGTGCGCAGCACCGTGCCCGTGCCGTCGACGTCGGGCACGAACGCGTCGTCGTGGTGGGCGGCCACCTCGAGGGCGGCCCGCAGCGAGGCGGCGTCGAGCGCCGGCAGGTCACCGAGGAGCACACCGACCCGGGCCGCCCCGTCGGCGGCGACGTCGTCCTCCTGCCCGTCGCGCGGGTCGTTCGCGGCCCGGACGCCCACGGCCACGGCGTCGTTGAGCCCGCCGCCCGGGTCCTCGACGACGAGGACGCCGCGGAGGGCCCACGTCGCGCGGAGTGCCGGGTCGGTGGTGACGAGCACGACCGACCCGGCGCCCACTGCGGCGACGACCGCCTCGAGGGTGTCCGCCGCGATGGCACGGCTCAGCGTCTCGCGATCGGCCCCGACGGCGCGGGCGAGCCGGGACTTGCCGTGCCGGGGGTCCTTGACGGGGACGACGACCCGCCAGGGCCCCGTGGCGGGGGCGGCTGTCGAGGCGTCCGGGGCAGTTGTCATGCTGACGCCCATCGTCCCACTCGCCGCGAGGCCGCTCGACACCGCGCCGCGAGGTGGACAAGATGAAGCCCAGCCACGCCGAGGGGCGGGCACGACGAGGAGGACGTGACGACGTGACGGGTGCCCGACCGAGGCGGCTGCCGTGGGCCTATCGCCTCGCCGCCCTGCTCCTGCGCCGGCCGCTGCTGCTGCTGACGAGACGGGACTGGCGCGGCGTCGAGAACATCCCCCGGCAGGGCGGGTTCGTCGTCTCCCCGAACCACATCTCCTACGCCGACCCGCTGCCGTTCGCGCACTTCCTCTTCGACAACGGTCGCGAGACCTACTTCCTGGCCAAGGACAGCCTCTTCGACATCCCGGTCGTCGGCATGATCCTGCGCCGTTCCGGGCAGATCCCCGTCTACCGCAACTCCGTCGCCGCCACCGACGCCTACCGCGCCGCCGTGGACGGCGTCCGGGCCGGCAAGGCGCTCGGCATCTTCCCCGAGGGCACGATCACCCGCGATCCCGACCTGTGGCCGATGCGCGGCAAGACCGGTGCCGCGCGCGTGGCGCTCGAGACCCGCTGCCCGCTGATCCCCGTGGCGCAGTGGGGCGCCCAGGAGATCCTGCCGCCCTACGCCCACCGACCGTCGCTCTTCCCGCGCAAGACGATGCACGTCATCGCCGGGCCGCCCGTCGACCTGTCCGATCTCTACGACCGGCCGCTCGACACGCGGACGCTGCGCGAGGCCACCGACCGGCTCATGGACCGCATCACCGAGCTGCTCGAGGAGATCCGCGGTGAGCGGTCGCCGCACGAGCGCTTCGACCCGCGCCGCCACGGCCTGACCGAGTACGGGGACCCGCATCGCCGTGACGACGTCGGCGGCCCGACCCCGTCCGGCCGGTCGGGGAGCGTCGAGGAGGACCCGTCGTGACCCGCGTCGCCGTCATGGGCAGCGGCAACTGGGGCACCGCGTTCGCCGCGATCCTCGCCGACGCGGGCTGCGAGGTGCGGATGTGGGCGCGGCGCGCCGAGCTCGTCGCCGGCATCAACGCCGGCCGCAACGCCGAGTACCTGCCCGAGCTGCGGCTGCCGCCGACCGTTCGCGCCACCGTCGACGCCGCCGAGGCCCTCGGCGGCGCCGACGTCGTCGTGCTGGCCGTGCCCTCCCAGACGTTGCGCGGCAACCTCGCGCAGTGGGGCGCCGCCCTGCCGGCCCGGGCGCCGGTCGTGTCGCTGATGAAGGGTGTCGAGCTCGGCACGACGATGCGGATGAGCCAGGTGATCGCGGAGGCCGGGGTCGGTGAGGACCGCATCGTCGTCGTCTCCGGTCCCAACCTCGCGCCCGAGATCGCCCTGCGACAGCCGGCGGCCGGCGTCGTCGCGTGCAGCGACATGGGCACCGCCGAGCTCGTCGCGTCGGCGTGCGCCACCTCGTGGTTCCGGCCGTACACCGACACCGACGTCATCGGGGCGGAGGTCTGCGGCGCGACGAAGAACGTCGTGGCCCTGGCGTCCGGCATGGCCGAGGGTCTGGGCTTCGGCGACAACACCAAGGCCACGATCATCACTCGGGGGCTGGCCGAGACCACGCGGCTGGGCCTGGCCCTCGGCGCCCACCCGCAGACCTTCATGGGCCTGGCCGGTGTCGGCGACCTCATCGCGACGTGCATGTCGCCGCTGTCGCGCAACCACTCCTTCGGCGTCCGTCTCGGACGGGGCATGAGCGTCGAGGAGGCCACCGCCGAGATGCGCACGACGACCGAGGGGGTCAAGTCGTGCGAGTCGATCCTCACCCTCGCCCGCGAGCACGACGTCGACATGCCGATCTGCGAGCAGGTCGTCGCGGTCATCCGAGACGGCCACCCGGCCAGCGAGGTCGGCCCGCGCCTCATGTCGCGCGACCTCAAGGCCGAGAAGCACTGAGCTCGCGGGGTGCCCCGGGGCCCCAGGGGCTCCGGTGGCCCGGCGTCGTCAGGCGGTGCGCAGCGCCTGGTCGAGGTCGGCCCAGAGGTCCTCGACGTGCTCGATCCCGACCGAGAGCCGCAGCAGGGTCTCGGGGACCGACGTCGGCTCGGACGGGTGGCGCCGGCGGCGCTCGACCTGCGACTCGACGCCGCCGAGGCTCGTCGAGTGCAGCCACAGCCGCGTCGCCTCGCACACCCGCTCGGCCGCGGCGACGTCACCGGCCACCTCGATCGAGACGATGGCGCCCGAACCCGGGTAGCGGACCCGCGTCACCGACGGGTGGGTCGCGAGCCGCGTGGCGAGGTCGGCAGCGTTCGTGCAGGCACGCTCGAAGCGCAGCGCGAGGGTCCGCAGGCCGCGAAGCGCGAGAAAGACCTCGAGGGGCCCGGCGACGGCACCGTGCAGCGTCCGGTGCCGCAGCAGGCGCTCGCCGATCGAACGCCCGCGCTCGGTGTCGGCCACCACCGTCGCACCGAGGACGACGTCGCTGTGGCCGGACAGGTACTTGGTGACCGAGTGCACGACGACGTCCGCGCCCAGCCCGAGCGGCCGGCACAGCAGCGGCGTCGGCAAGGTGTTGTCGACGACGCTCGTCACACCGAGGTCACGGGCCCGGCCGAGGACGACGTCGAGCTCCGTGACGTCGAGCAGCGGGTTCGTCGGCGACTCGAGCCACAGGAGGTCGGCCGAGGGGAGCGCGTCGAGGAAACCGGCGGTGTCCGTGGCGTGCACGCGCACGACCGTGCCGCCCGCCTTCTCGAACGCGTCGAGCAGGTCGACGGTGCCGTTGTACGTCTGGTCCGGCGCGAGCACCGTGCCGGTGGCCGGGACGAGCGACAGCGCGGCGGCGACGGCGCCCATCCCGGACGCGTGCACGAGCGCGCGGCCGCCCTCGAGCCCGCCGAGGGCCTCCTCGAACGCGGTCCACGTCGGGTTGCTGAAGCGCGCGTAGCCGACCGGCCCGTCGGCGACGTACGTCGAGGTCAGCTCGACGGCCGGGTTGGGCGAGGCGCCGCCCTCGCGCGGCGGTCGGCCGGCGGCGACGAGGTAGGTGTCGACGTGGGGGTCCGGATGCGCCTCGGTGGCCATGCCTCAGCGTACGAGGGGGTCCCGGAGGTCGGGATAGAGTCTCGTCTGATGACCACGGACCAGCCCCAGCCCGCCCAGGACAGCCGCCGCCCGCGCGTCGCCATCGTCTTCGGAGGCCGCTCCTCCGAGCACGCCGTCTCCTGCTCGACGGCGGCCAGCGTCCTGCGCTCCATCGACCGCGACAGGTACGACGTCGTGCCCGTCGGCATCGCCCGCGACGGCCACTGGGTGCTCGTCGACGACGACCCGGAGCCGCTGCGCCTCCTGCCGGGGCAGACGCCCGAGGTCGACGGGCACGGCGCGTCGGTCGTCGTGCCGCTCAGCACCGGGGACCGCTCGCTGACGGTGCTCGAGCCCGGCAGCCCGCCGCGCGCCCTCGGGGACGTCGACGTCGTGTTCCCGCTCCTGCACGGCCCGTTCGGTGAGGACGGCACGATCCAGGGGCTGCTCGACCTCGCGGACGTGCGATACGTCGGCTCGGGTGTCACGGCCTCGGCCGTCATGATGGACAAGGCGATGATGAAGGTCGTCTTCGAGGCCGCCGGTCTCAAGGTCGGCCCGTACGTCGTCATCACCGACCGCGAGTGGAACCGCGACCCCGAGGCGGCGCTGTCCCGCGTCGAGCCGCTCGGCTGGCCGGTCTTCGTCAAGCCGGCCCGCGCCGGGTCGAGCATGGGCATCGCCAAGGTCGATGACGCGTCGGACCTGCGGGCGGCCGTCGAGGCCGCGCGCGAGCACGACCCCAAGGTCGTCATCGAGGCCGCCGTCGTGGGCCGCGAGATCGAGTGCGGCGTCCTCGACGGGCACGGCACCGACGCCCCGCGCACGAGCGAGCTCGGCGAGGCCGTCGTCGTGGCCAACCACGCCTTCTACGACTTCGAGGCCAAGTACCTCGCCGAGGACGACGTGCGGCTCGAGTGCCCGGCCGACGTGCCGGCAGAGGTGGCCGAGCGCGTCCGCGAGATGTCGGTGCTCGCCTTCGAGGCCGCCGGCTGCGAGGGCCTGGCCCGCGTCGACTTCTTCTACACGCCCTCGGGCGACGTCGTCATCAACGAGATCAACACGATGCCGGGGTTCACACCGCACTCGATGTACCCGCGGATGTGGGCGGCCTCCGGGCTGGCCTACCCCGACCTCATCGACGAGCTCATCTCGCTCGCCCTGGAGCGCCGCACCGGCCTGCGCTGAATCGGCTCAGCTGCAGCGGCGTCCGGTCGCGGGCAGCGAGCGGGCGAGCTCGTCGAAGGCGGGCAGCAGGAGCGGCACCGGCCCGTACGCGTTCGGCGCGAGCACCTCGAGTGCCGGGTCGCGGCCGTAGGTCGTGGCCATCGAGCCGTCGGACAGGCGTCGGACGACCCAGTCGACGCCGTCCACGGACACGCACTCGTCGGTCGTCGGCCCGAGCGGGTCCAGACCGCAGCGGGCGATGAGCGCGGGGTCACCCCAGGCGGCGACCGACCTGTCGTCGGGGGACGTGCCGACCCGGGCGTGGCCGCTGACCGTCGGCGGCCAGGTCGCGTCGCGGCACACCGGTGCGGAGGCCTGGGGGGCGAGTGCGACCTCGACCGGGCGGCTGCACCCGGTCAGCGCGAGCACCGCCAAGCCGGCGAGGAACAGCGCGACGGCGGCGCCGCGAGGCGCCGCCGTCGGGCGGTCGGTGCTGGTGCCGGTCCTGGTCACGGTGGGCGCCGTGGGCGCCGTGGGCGCTGTGGCCGGGGCCGTCGGGACGGGACTGCTCAGGGTCGTCAGGCCTCAGACGTGCACGACGGTGCAGGTCAACGTCCGGGTGATGCCGGGGACGTCCTGCAGCTTGGCGATGACGAGCCGGCCGAGGTCGTCGACGTTCTGGGCCTCGACGCGCGCGATGACGTCGTAGGGACCGGTGACGTCCTCGGCGAGCGTCACCCCCGAGATGCCGGCGATCTGCTCCGCGACGCTGGCGGCCTTGCCGACCTCGGTCTGGATCAGGATGTAGGCCTGGACCACGTGTCACCTCACTGTGTTGGACGCATTGTGGCGGGGTGCCGCGGCACGCGGCGTGCAGGGCACCCTCGGTGTGACGGTGCCGCTGCCCAGACGCTACCTTGCCATGGGACCCACGTCCCGGGGAAAGCCGGCCCCTGCCCGGCGGTGAGACCGAGCGCCACGGCGCAGGGACGCCGGCGCGACGCCGGAGGACGAGGAGGGGTCGGGTGAGCGACCTGCACGCGAGCGCGCAGCCCGGGCGGCCGACCGTCGCCTCCGTGCCACCGGCCGCCGACCGCGCGGCTCGCGGCCCGATGCTGACCGGTGGCACCCCATTGCGCACGCTCGACGAGGACACGCTCCTCGAGCGCATCCTGCCGCTGTTCCCGGCAGGCCCCGACCTCGACGTCGCGCCGGGCGACGACGCCGCCGTGCTGCGCACCACGCCGCGGACGATCGCCACGACCGACACCATGGTCCTGGGCCGCGACTGGCTCGACGCGTGGTCCTCCGGGGCCGATGTGGGGCACAAGGTCGTGGCCCAGAACCTCGCCGACGTCGCGGCGATGGGCGGCCGGTCCACCGGTGTGCTCGTGACGCTCGTCGTCGACCCCGACGTCGGCGTCGAGTGGGTCCTCGACCACGCGCGGGGGATCGCCGACGCGTGCCGCGCGGCCGGCGTCGACGTGCTCGGCGGAGACCTCTCCTCGGCCCCCGCCGGGGTCGTCATGGCGTCGGTGACGGCGCTCGGCGCCCTCGACGGCGACCCGGTGCTGCGCTCCGGTGCGCGCCCGGGCGACGAGCTGGCCGTGTGCGGCTCCCTCGGCCTGGCCGGCGCCGGGTTCCTCCTGCTGGGTCGGGGAGCCGGCGACCGGCTGCCGGAGGCCGTGGAGCGGCAGCGGCGTCCGCGGCCGCCGCTCGACGCGGGCCCGGCCGCCGCGCGTGCCGGTGCCACCGCGATGCTCGACCTGTCCGACGGGCTGCTGCGTGACGGCGGCCGAGTCGCCCGCGCGAGCGGCGTCGTCGTCGACCTCGACCCGGTCCTGCTCGAGCCGCACGTCGGTCTGCTGGAGGCGGTCCTGGGTCGCGAGGCCGCGCTCGACTGCGTCCTCGCCGGCGGCGAGGAGCACTCGCTGCTCGCCGCGTTCCCGCCCGGCGGGGTGCCGGACGGCTGGCACCGGCTCGGCGGCATCCGCACCCCGGCGCCGGGGGAGCGGCCGGGCATCCTCGTCGCCGGCCGCGCCGTGTCGCACACCGGCTGGGACCACTTCCGCGGCGAGCCGAGCTGACGCGTCCGGGGTACGCGCGTCCCCTCCGCATCCTCTCCGCCGCGTCGCGACCTCCCGGCGCCCCGGCGTCAGGGACCCGACCGCGGCCCCCTCCGAACGGCAACACACCGAGCAGCTGCCAACCACGGCAGGTGTACCCCGCACCGGTTGGCAGCTGCTCGGTGTGTTGCGGCGTCGGGTAGCGGACGCATCGGGTCGGGTGGCGGACGCATCGGGGCGGGTTGTGGACGCGTCGGGGTCGGGTGGCGGACGCATCGGGTCGGGTTGCGGACGCGTCGGGTACACGAAAGGCCGGCACCCGAGGGGGTACCGGCCTTCAGCGTTTGGGGTGTCGTGCGCTCAGCGCGCGACCTTGCCCGCCTTGAGGCAGGACGTGCACACGTTGAGGCGCTTCGGCGTCACACCGTTCACCAGCGTCCGAACGCGCTGGATGTTGGGGTTCCAGCGGCGCTTCGTGCGGCGGTGCGAGTGCGAGATGTTGTGACCGAAGCCCGGCCCCTTGCCGCAGACGTCGCAGTTGGCAGCCACGGGTATCTCCTGAAAGCTCGATGATGAGGAAGTGCTGACTCCGGCCCGTCCGCGGTGGACGCGCGAGAGCGCGCGTCACCCCGGTCGATGGACGGGGGAACCGGTCAAGAGTAGCCGACGACGTGGGCGGACGACAAAACGGCGCCGGCAGCGGCCGCCGCCCGCTCACGACAGGGCACGCGCTGTCTCGACGAGCTGCGCGGCGTAGGCCCGTCCGTGCGAGGACGCGTGGGTGGCGAGCGGGTGCAGCTGGTGCAGCTCGATGCGGTTGCGCCAGCCGCGCTCGAGTCCGGCCGCCTCGGCATACGCGGCGGTGACGCGGTCCAGGCCCGGGCAGCCGAAGAGGGCCAGCATGGCGAGGTCGGTGAGCCCGTGGCCCCCGTGCGCCGCAGGGTCGATGACGACGGGACCCTCGACCGTGAACACGACGTTGCCCGACCAGAGGTCGCCGTGGATGCGGGCCGGCGGCCGGTCGTCGTCGAGCTCGCCCGCGGCGATCCGGTCGCACAGCCGCTCGACGACGCGCGCGCCGCCCTCGTCGAGGTGGCCGGCCCGCACCGCGCTGCGGACGAACGGCCGCACCCGCTGCTCGGCGTAGAACAGGCCCCAGGTCGGCGTGGGGTCGTTGGACTGCACCTGCCGGCCGATCCACGCGTCGCCCGTCCAGCCCGCTGGCGGCGCCCCGAAGGCCGGAGCTCCCGCGGCGTGCGTCGTCGCCAGGCCCCGGCCCAGGGCCTCGGCCGCCGCCGCCGACGGCGCGGCGGGGTGCAGTCGGGCGAGGTCGATGTGGTGCGGTCCGACCGAGCGGACCTCGACGACCCTGACCCCGCCGGCGGGCTCGGCCTCCGCGAGCCACCGCAGCCCGGCCGCCTCGACCGCGTAGAAGCCGTCGGGGGCGCCGTCCCAGGACTTGCGGTGGACGGCGGCGGAGGCACTCGACACAACGGCCAAGGTAGCCGGAGGCGGCGGCGCGGTGCATGCGACGGTCGGGGTGAACCGCTAGCCTGCCGAGCACGGTGGGGACGGTGGACGGGCCCGCCGGACGAGCACACCCACGAGCACACCCACGAGCACACCCACGAGCACACCCACGACCACCACGAGATGGACCACGACGAGCACCAGCACGAGGACGAGCAGGAGGACCGTTTGTCCGGCGCCGAGCCGCAGCCCGACGGGCCGTTGACGCTCCTCGACCTCGTCGCGGTGCGCCGTTGGGCCGTGCTGACCCGGTCCCTCTACGCTGCCCGACGCGCCGAGATCGACGCGCTCAACGTCTTCCCGGTGCCCGACGGCGACACCGGCACCAACCTCTACCTCACCTTCGACGGTGCCGTCGAGCGCACCCTGTCCGGAGGCCAGGCCGACACGGCCGCGGCGCTGCTCGACACGTTCGCGCGCCACCTGCTCTGGACCGCACGCGGCAACTCCGGCGTCATCCTCAGCCAGCTGGCCCGGGGACTCGCCGAGGGCTGTGCGTCGGCCGAGCGCATCGACGGTGTCGTGCTCGCCGCCGGTCTGCGCCGCGCCGAGGAACGGGCCCGCCAGGCGGTGACCGACCCGAAGGAGGGCACGATCCTCACGGTGGCCAGCGCGATGGCCGACGCCGCGGACGCCGCCGCACGCGCCGTCGACGCGGGCTGCGGCGAGGATCCGGTGCCGGTCCACGTCGTGGCGACCGGCGCGCTCGGGGCCGCGCGCGTCGCTCTCGCGGCCACCCCCGACCAGCTCGAGGTGCTGGCGCGGGCCGGGGTGGTCGACGCCGGCGGGGCCGGGCTCGTCGTCCTGCTCGAGGCGCTCGAGCGGGTCTGTGCGGGGCAGCGCGGCCGGCCGGAGCTGGACGCGTCCGAGCGGCGCTCGCGACTGCGACCCGGCCGCGCGCACCCGGTGCTGTCCGGCGCTGCAGACGACCAGCACGGCGCCGAGGGCTCCCCGCAGTACGAGGTCATGTACCTGTTGCGCGACACCGACGACGCGGCCGTCGACGCCCTGTGTTCCCGCCTCCTCGAGCTCGGCGACTCCGTCATCGTCGTCGGCGGTGACGACGAGTGGAACGTCCATGCGCACGTCGACGACGCGGGGGCCGCCGTCGAAGCCGGCATCGAGGCGGGCCGGCCGCACCGGGTGCGCATCACGTCCCTGGCCGATGCTCACCCCCATCACAGCGGGGCCGCCCCCGGCGAGACCGTGAGCGCGCGCGGATCCGCGCCGGCACACGCCGGGCCGCACGGGTCGGCGTCCGGGATCGTCGCGTGCGCGGCGGGCTCCGGGCTGGAGTCGCTCTTCGAGAGGGCCGGAGCCGTGGTCGTGCGCTCCGGGCCGGGCCGCCGTGCCTCGACCGGGGGCCTCATCGACGCCATCCGCTCCCAGCACGCGCGCGGTGCCGGCGGTGTCGTCGTGCTGCCCAACGACGGGGACACGCTGCTCGCCGCCGCGGCTGCCGTCCGGGCCGCCGCCGACGACGGCATCGAGGCCCACCTCGTCCACGTGCGCACCGCCGTCCAGGGCATCGCCGCGGTCGCGGTCTTCGAGCCCGACGCGGCCGCCTCCGAGAACGTCCTGGCGATGCAGGCGGCAGCCTCGGCCACCCGGCACGGCGCGGTCACCCTCGCCAACCGGGCCGCGCTGACCAGCGGGGGACCGTGCCGTCCGGGCGACGTGCTCGGTGTCGTCGACGGCGACGTCGTCATCGTCGGGTCCGACCAGCTGCGCGTGGCGCGGGAGGTCGTGCACCGCCTCCTCGCGAGCGGCGGCGAGCTCGTCACGGTCGTCGCCGGGGTCGACGCGCCCGAGGGCCTGCTCGAGGCCGTCACGGCCGAGGCCCGTGCCGCCCACCACGGCATCGAGGTCAGCCTCATCGACGGCGGCCAGCCCGTCTACAGCGTCCTGCTCGGGGTGGAGTGACGCCGTGGCCGCACTGACCGAGGACTCCCCGCTCACGAAGCTGCTCCAGAAGCCGGACGCCGCTCAGCTGGCGCGGACCAAGGGCCTGCACAGCGTCGGCGACCTCTTCGAGTTCGTGCCTCGGCGCTACGTGCGTCCCGGCCAGCTCACCGACCTCTCGTCGGTGCACGTCGGGGAGGACGTCCTCGTCGTCGCCGAGGTCAGGTCGGCCTCGACCCGGGCCATGCGCAACCGTCGAGGCAAGATGCTCACCGTCGTCATCGGCGACGACCTCGGCAACGAGCTCGACGTCACCTTCTTCAGCGCCTACGGGCACGAGAAGAAGCTGCTGCCCGGGGTCCGCGGCTTCTTCGTCGGCACGATCGGGGCCTACGGCCGCCGCCTGCAGCTGACGCATCCGGAGTACGAGCTCTTCGACGACGAGGACCAGGGCGAGGCGGCGGTGGAGTGGTACCGCACGCACCGGGTACCGGTCTACTCCACGACGGGGAAGCTCAACTCCCTGCGCCTGCGCAAGCTGGTCCACACCGCGCTCGACTCCGTCGACCGCGTCCGCGAGCCGGTGCCCGACGAGGTGCGCGACCGCCGCGGGCTCCTGTCGCGCCGGGAGGCGCTCGAGCTGGTCCACCGGCCGGCATTGGAGGACCGGCCCTCCCGCGGGCTCGACCGCCTCAAGTACGACGAGGCGTTCGTGCTCCAGACCATCCTCGCCCAGCGCCGCAAGGCGGCCGAGGCCGAGCTGGCCACCCCGCGGCCGCCGCGCCCCGGCGGTCTGCTCGCCGCCTTCGACGAGCGGCTGCCCTTCGAGCTGACCCAGGGCCAGCGCGACGTCGGCGAGGTGCTCACGCGCGAGCTGGCCTCCGACCGGCCGATGCACCGGCTGCTGCAGGGCGAGGTCGGCTCGGGCAAGACCGTCGTGGCCCTGCGCGCGATGCTCGCGGCCATCGACGCCGGCGGCCAGGCCGCGCTGCTGGCCCCCACCGAGGTGCTCGCGGCCCAGCACCACCGCTCGATCACGGCCATGCTCGGCGACCTCGCCGAGGGCGGCCGGCTCGGCGGTGCGGAGCACGGCACGACGGTCGCCCTGCTCACCGGCAGCCAGAACGCCGCCACCCGTCGCAAGGCCCTTCTCGACGCGGCATCGGGGGAGGCCGGCATCGTCGTCGGCACCCACGCCCTCATCCAGAAGCACGTCCAGTTCGCCGACCTCGCCCTCGTCGTCGTCGACGAGCAGCACCGCTTCGGCGTCGAGCAGCGGGACGCCCTCCGCGAGAAGGGCATCCGGCCACCGCACGTGCTCGTCATGACCGCCACACCGATCCCGCGCACCGTCGCGATGACGGTCTTCGGCGACATGGAGACCTCGACCCTTCGCGAGCTGCCGCGGGGGCGGTCGCCCATCGCCACGCACGTCGTCGACGCCCAGCGGCCCGGCTGGGTCGAGCGGACGTGGCAGCGGGTCGCCGAGGAGGTCGCCCGGGGCCACCAGGCCTACGTCGTGTGCCCCCGCATCGGAGGAGACGACGCCCCGTCGCGGGATGACGCCGGCGCGGACTCCGAGGACGCGTCCGACTGGGACACCGAGTGGGAGGGCGAGGGGGAGGACGCGGACGACACCCCCCGCCGCGAGCTCACCGGGGTCCACGAGATGCTCGACGAGCTCGCCTCCACCCCGGCGCTCGCGGGGCTGCGGCTCGGCCTGCTCCACGGCCGCCTCGACGCGGACACCAAGGACGCGACGATGCGCGCCTTCGCCGACGGCCAGGTCGACGTCCTCGTGGCGACGACCGTCATCGAGGTCGGCGTCGACGTGCCCAACGCGTCGGTCATGGTCGTCGTCGACGCCGACCGCTTCGGCATCTCGCAGCTGCACCAGCTGCGGGGGCGGGTCGGCCGCGGTGCCGTCCCGGGGCTGTGCCTCCTCATGACGAACGACCCCGGCGAGCGCGCCCTCGAGCGGCTCGAGCAGGTGGCGGCCACCAGCGACGGTTTCGAGCTGGCCCGGGTCGACCTCCAGCTGCGCCGCGAGGGCGACGTGCTCGGTTCGCGCCAGAGCGGGCGCGGCAGCTCGGTGCGCCACCTGCGACTCGGCCGGGTCGAGGACGAGCAGATCATCGCCGACGCGCGCGAGGACGCGTTCGCCCTCGTCGACGCCGACCCGCAGCTGCGCGAGCACCCGGCCCTCGCGGCCGCCGTGGCGATGCGACTCGACGACGAGCAGGCCGCCTGGCTCGAGAGGGGCTGACATGACGCGCGTCATCAGCGGCACGGCCGGCGGTCGGCGGCTGCGCACACCTGCGGGCTCGGGCACGCGTCCGACGTCCGACCGCGTCCGCGAGGCCCTCTTCAGCCGGCTCGAGCACCGTGGCCTCCTCGAGGGCAGGCGCGTCCTCGACCTCTATGCCGGTTCCGGTGCCCTCGGCCTCGAGGCCGCCAGCCGGGGAGCGTCGGTCGTCCTGCTCGTCGAGTCCAGCGCCGCGGCCGGCAAGGTCATCCGGGCCAACATCGGGGTCGTCGGGGCGCCCGGGGTCCGGCTGCTGCCGACGACCGTAGAGAAGGCCCTCGCCGCCGGACCGCCCGCCGGGGTCCGGATGGACCTCGTCCTGCTCGACCCGCCCTACGACCTGTCTCTTATACACATCTGACGCTGCCGACGACGGA
>NZ_JBNDHY010000042.1:0-31454 GCF_056755315.1 Monashia sp. HAY1-2A | reverse complement strand
ACCTCTGCGCCTGGAACCTCGCCGGTCGGCCGGCCCACGACGGGCCGCCGCGGCGCGGACAGGCCTGGCACGGCACCGACCGACAGGTCCGCGGCGAGCTGCTGCGGCGGCTGCGCGAACGGCACGTCGCCGTCGCGCTCGACGACCTCACCGGCAGCGGCCCGGACCTCGCCCAGGTCATGCGGTGTCTCGACTCCCTCGTCGCCGACGGACTCGTCGAGCCGCTCGCCGAGCACTGCTACCGCCTCCCCGCCTGACCGGGACCCGACGGGCCGAGCCCGCGCCTCGGCGGTGCAGGCACGCCCTGCCGGTGGCTGACCGTCGTCGCCACCGAGGCGCGGCGGGTCAGACGTTGCCGAGGACGCGGTCCACGTGGATCTCCACGACCACCCGCTGCGGGTTCGGACGCGGCTGCCGGTAGCGGGCCGCGTACCGACGCACGGCGTCGGCGACCGCGGGCGGCTCGTCGACGACGCGCGCCGTGCCCTCGAGCGTCAGCCAGTGGCGCCCCTCCACCTGGCAGAGCGCGACGCGCCCGCCGCGGGCCGCGTTGACGGCCTTCTGGCTCGTGCGGCTCGTGATGACCCGCGCCACGAGAGCCTCGGTGTCCCAGGTGAACCCGACCGGCGTCACGTGTGGCGAGCCGTCGCGACGCGTGGTGGTGAGGGTCGCGAGGTGCCGCACGGTGAGGAACTCGACGGCAGCCGGCGTCAGGTCGCGGGGGGAGCGTGGCACGGGCCCACGCTAGAGGAGCGGAGTCCGGTCGCACGCCGCAGGTTGCCCGCGCGGCCCGGGACTTGTAGCGTCGCCCCTTGCGCCACGGGCCGGGTGAGCTGGTTCGAAGGGGGTCTCGACGCGTCATGAGGACGTTCTGGCTGCTCGTCCGCGCCGGTTTCCGGCGTCATTCGACGTACCGTCTCGCGCTGCTGGCAGGCATGACGACCAACTCGGTCTTCGGGCTGATCCGAGCCTCGATCGTGCTCGCGGCCATCGCCTCGGCCGGCTCGGCGATCGGTGGCTACGACGCGCCGACGGCCGTCGCGTTCGTGTGGTGGGGGCAGGCACTGCTCGGCACGGTCAACCTCTGGGGCTTCCAGGAGGTCGGCCAACGGGTGCGCACGGGCGACATCGCGGTCGACTTCCTGCGCCCCATCGACCCCCAGCTCGCCTACCTCGCAGCCGATCTCGGCCGGGCCGGCATCAACCTGCTGGCCCGTGGTGCCCCGGCGCTGCTCATCGGCGCCCTGCTGTTCGACTTGGCCTGGCCGGACGGCGCGGTGACCTGGCTGGCCGGGCTCGGGTCGGTCGTCCTCGCCGTAGTCGTGGCCTTCGCGGGAAGCTTCGTCGTCAACCTCCTCGCCTTCTGGCTCGTCGAGGTGCGCGGAGTGCGTCTGCTCTACATGATCACCGGCGGCCTCCTGTGCGGTCTCTACGTGCCGGTGCCGTGGTTTCCCGGCTGGCTGCGGACCATCGCCCAGTGGTCGCCGTTCCCGTCCATGCTGCAGAACCCCATCGACATCCTCGCCGGTCGCGTGACGGGGTCGCAGGTCCTGCCCACCCTGGCCGGCCAGGTGTTCTGGGCGGTCGCGCTCGTCGCGCTGGGCCAGGTCGTCATGCGGGCCGGTCGCCGTCGGCTGGAGGTGCAGGGTGGCTGAGCCGACGAGCGCCCCGAAGACGGGCCGGCCCTCGAGGGGTCGCGCGGCGTCGCACCCGGCCGCGAGCGCGGTCGGGAACCGGCTGCGCCCCTACCGCGTCCTGCTCGCCTCGCGGGCCCGCGCACAGATGCAGTACCGGACCTCGTTCGCCACCGACGTGCTCGGGACGCTGGGAGCCGGGCTGGCCGAGTTCGCCGAGGTGTGGGTCATCTTCCACAACGTCGACGTGCTCGGCGGTCTCGACTTCACCGCCGCGCTGCTCGTCTTCGCGTTGTCCAACCTCGCGTTCGCGGTCGCGGACATGCTCGTGGGCCACCTGGACCAGCTGCCGACCTACATCCGGGCCGGACAGGTCGACGCCTTCTACGTGCGCCCCCTGCCGCTGCTCGCCCAGCTGGTGACGAGCGACCTGTCCCTGCGCCGGGTCGGGCGGATGTCGGTGGCGGTCGTGGCCCTCGCCGTCGCCCTGAGCACTGCCTCGATCTCGTGGTCCTGGGCGACCGTCGCGCTCCTCGTCCTCACCGTCGTCAGCGGCACGGCGATCTTCGCGGCTCTCTTCACGACGGCCGGCGGTCTGCAGTTCTTCCTCGTCGACGGGTCCGAGTTCACCAACGCGTTCACCTACGGCGGCTCCTACGCCGCGCAGCAGAGCCAGCAGGTGTTCCCGGACCTGCTGCGGATCTTCTGGATGTTCGTCGTCCCGACGGCGTTCGTCGCCTACGTGCCGGCGGTCGCCATCCTCGACCTGCGGGGCGACCACCTCGCCCCGACGTGGCTCGCCTGGTGCACGCCGCTGGCGGCACTCTTCGCGTGGGCCGTCGCGGCCCTCTGCTGGCGGCTCGGCACTCGTCACTACCAAGGAGCAGGCGGATGAGCATCATCGAGACCCGTGACCTCGTGCGCGACTTCAGACGCACCCGCGCGGTCGACCACCTGTCGTTCACGGTCGAGCCCGGCGAGTCGGTGGGCTACATCGGCGCCAACGGCGCGGGCAAGTCGACGACGATCAAGATGCTGACCGGCATCCTCAAGCCCACCTCGGGTCACGTCCGCACGTGCGGCTTCGACCCGATGCGTCAGCGGGTGGAGGTCGCGCGACGCGTCGGCGTCGTCTTCGGCCAGCGCTCCCAGCTGTGGTGGGACCTGCCGCTGCGCGAGTCCTTCACGATCCTCGCCGCCATCCACCGGCTCGAGGACTCCCGCGCCCGCGCCCGGACCGACGTGCTCGTCGAGCAGCTGGAGATGGGAGCGGAGCTCGGCACGCCGGTGCGATCGCTCTCGCTGGGGCAGCGGATGCGGGCGGAGATCGCCGCCGCCCTCCTGCACTCGCCCGACCTGCTCGTGCTCGACGAGCCGACGATCGGGCTCGACGTGCTGTCCAAGCAGCGGCTGCGCGAGTTCCTCGTCGGCGAGCGGCGGGAGCGCGGCACGACGCTGCTGCTCACGACCCACGACATGGGTGACATCGAGCGCCTCTGCGACCGTGTGCTCGTCGTCGACCACGGCCGCCTGGCCTTCGACGGCACGCTGCCGGGCCTCGCCGCGACGGTCGGCGCCCAGCGGCTGCTCGTGCTGGACCTGGCCCAGCCGACGCCCGACCTGCAGACCGTCCCCGGAGCGACGCTCGTGGCGAGCGAGTCCGAGGGCCTGCGGCAGCGCCTGTCGTTCGACCCGGCCAGGACGACGGCGGCGGCCGTGCTCGCCCACGTGTCGGCGCGCCACGACGTTCGCGACCTGACCATCGAGGATCCCGACATCGAGGACGTCGTGCGCCGGATCTATGCGGCGTCGGGCCGCCGTGAGCGGGGGGTCGCGGGCGCCGACCGCTGACCGCGGCTCGCCACGGCCTCAGAGGGTCAGCAGCATCCGGGTGTTGCCCAGGGTGTTCGGCTTGACGCGTTCGAGGTCGAGGAACTCCGCGACGCCCTCGTCGTAGGAGCGCAGCAGCTCCGCGTAGACGGCGTGCGACACCGCCTGGCCCTCGATCGGCACGAACCCGTGCCGCTCGAAGAACCGCGTCTCGAACGTCAGGCAGAACAGGCGTCGCACCCCGAGCTCGCGGGCGTCCTCGACCAGCTCGCGGAGGATGCGTCCGCCGAGGCCCGTGCCGAGCTGGTCGTCGGCGACGGCGAGCGTACGCACCTCGGCGAGGTCCTCCCACATGACGTGCAGGGCCCCGCACCCCACGACGCGCCCGTCGACCTCGGCGACACGGAACTCCTGCACCGACTCGTAGTAGGTCACCGCCTCCTTGCTGACGAGGACGCGCCGCTCGGCGAGGGGCGCGACGAGCGCCCGGATGCCGCGGACGTCCGCGGTCCGGGCGCGGCGGATCACCGGCAGGCCCGCACCGACGTCCGCGCCGACGCCCACGCCGGCGTCGGCGCTCACGAGAGGTTCCCGTCGCGGAACTGCGCGAAGAGGCGTCGCGCCTCGGCGCCGAGCACCACGATGGACTGGCCACCCGCCCAGCCGAACGCGCCCTTGGCGACGCCGCGGCCCACCTTCAGCGGGTTGAGCGTGTGCAGGCCGGCCGTGAACGTCAGGATCTCCTCGGCGTCGAGGTTGCTCCTGCCCACCCTGCTGAAGCTCGTCAGGGCCTGTGGGATGGCGATGGGACCGGCGAGCTTGGCCTTGACCGCTGCCGCGAGGATGACCTCGCCCTGGTGCCGCGAGCGGCCGAAGTCCCCGTCCGGGAGCGTCTTTCGCTCCCGGGCGTAGGCGAGGGCCTCGGCGCCGCTCAAGGTCTGGGCACCGGCCTTGATGACGAGGTTCCTGGCGTGCGAGGCGACGACGGTCTTCGGCACGACGATCGGGATGCCACCCTGCTCGTCGACGACCTTCTTGAACCCGGCGAACCCGATGACGACGTAGCCCCGGACCGGCAGCCCGGTGACCCGTCGCACCGTGGCCACCTGCGCCGACGGACCGCCGAACACCATGGCGGAGTTGATCTTCCCCTTGCCGCCGGTCGACAGCGGCACCCAGAGGTCGCGCGCCATACCCATGACGCCCCCGCCGCCGGAGCCGTCCTCGCCGATGACCTGGAGCACGTCGGCACGCGTGCGCTCCAGGGGCTGGCCCTTGCGCGCGTCGGACCCGATGGCGAGCACCCAGCGAGGGCCCTTGGGCCCGAGGCTCGGCCGGTCGATGCCGAGACCCGGCCACCAGCCGCCGACGACCCTCCACGTGGGTCCGACGGCGAGCGTGACGTCCGCACCCGCGGTGACGACGGCTACCGGCGTGCCCATCCAGGAGCCCACCGACGCCTTGGCGCCCGGCGGCACCGGCGCCGGCCTGCGTTGTGCCAGAGCGGACTTCGCCGTGGGGCTGACGGCCGGTCCGAGGTCGCCACCGGCGTAGAGGCGCTTCACGAGCGCGGCCAGCGGGGCGGGTGCACCGGTCACGCCGCCCGACGCTGCGGACGACGGGCTCGCCGGACCCGACGAGCCCGACCCTCTGGCCGTGCTGGCTGCCGAGGAGCCGTTGGACGGGGCCGGTGCGGCGGTGCACGCGGCGAGCAGGGCCGGCGTGACGGCGCCGACGACGGCAGCCACGACGGTGCCCCGCAGCCCGGTGCGACGGCGCGCGGTGGGGCGGTGCACGAAAGTCACCGCCCCACCGTAGACGACCGGTTCACGCGACGCGGGAGGCCGTCCGTACCAGGGACCGCGAGGCGAGGACCGATGCCAGCACGACCGCTCCCGCGAGCACCGACGTCAGGACGAAGCGGACGACCAGGGCCGAGTCGAGCTGGCTGCCGAAGGGCAGCATGAGCACGAGGACGAACCCAGCCGACACGCCGATGGTCACCGCGAGCGGGAGCGCGACCTCGAGGGCACGCGCCCGGTGCAGGGACCTCTGGCCGGTCCCGGCCAGGGCGAGCGCGCGGTACTGGTCGCGTTGGTCCAGGACGCGCGCGGCCTGCACCACGCCCGTCGACGTCGCTCCGACGACGGTGATGATCGCCAGGGTCACGAACGATCCCGTGCTGAGATCTGCCGCGAGGTAGCGCTCGAGCCCCCTGGCGGAGTCGTCGACCGAGGTGAGGCTCGTGAACCCCGTGACGATGACGGCGAGCCCGAGGGCACCCACGGCTCGCCACGTGCTCTTCGGGTCATCGACGATGCGCCGGGCTGCGAGCAGCGTCGTCGCCGTGGGCGCGACCCGTGCCGCGACGCGGCCGGCGACCATGACGACCCAGGGCCCGACGGCGTTGACGGCCAGGATCATCGCGCCGAGCACGAGGACGATGACGACGCGGTCCGGCTCCTTCATGGGGGTGATGACGAGCAGCCAGGCGGCACCGGCGGCCGCCGCCACGAGGAGCCGGAGCAGGCTCAGTCGCCTCGGACTCGTGCGGGCGGCGACGCCGAGCGGGCTCACGACCACCCGGGACAGGCTCGAGGCCCCGGACAGCAGGGCCACGACGACGACTGCCGCGACGACCAGGCCGGTCTTCCACAGCGGTAGCAAGAGCTCGCCGAGCTCGAAGGTGCGCCCCTGGAACGTGAGCCGGGCCACGAGCGGTAGCACGGCCACGTAGAGGACGACGCCGGCCAGGGCACCGACGAGCGCCTGCGCGGCGGCCTCGGCCAGCGTCATCAGGGTCACCTGTCCGGTCGTCCCACCCGCGAGGCGCAGCACGGCCAGACGCTGGTCGCGCCGGGCGATGGCCAGTCTCGCCGCCACCCCGCCGAGGGTCAGGATCGGGATGACCAGGCAGGTCGTGGCGATCCACGCCAGCGTGACGTACAGCTCGCCGAGCGTCGCGGCGTCGATGGAGAGGCCGGCGACGCTGGCGTGCGGCGGGGTCGTGTTGCGCGCCTCGAACGCCGACAGGCCGGCGACACTGACGAGCAGGGCCGCGGTGGCGACGGCGAACGAGACGACGGCAAGGACGCTCGGCACCCGGTCCGACTCGGCGGCGGCTCGACGCAGTCGCCACCAGAGTGACAGCGCGGCCCTCACCGCCCGACTCCGAGCACGGCACCGGAGGTGTGACCCGACGTCGAACGGGCGGTCGTCCGCTCCACGACGCGTCCGTCCCGCACCCGCACGACGGACTGGCACCACGCAGCGACGTTCTCGTCGTGGGTCACGACGACGAGCGATGCCCCGGTGTGTGCGGCGAGGTCGGTCAGGTGCCGCATGACCTCGGCGCTCGTGTGCTGGTCGAGCGCACCGGTGGGCTCGTCGGCGAAGACGACGCCGGGCCGCGCCACCATGGCGCGCGCGATGGCGACCCGCTGGGCCTGTCCGCCGGAGAGCTCGCCCGGGCGCCGCTTCTCCAGACCGGCGAGGCCGAGAGGTGCGAACAGGGGCAGGGCCTGCCGGGTGGCGGCCCGCCGCGACAGGCCGTCGAGCATGAGCGGGAGGGCGACGTTCTCCACCGCGGGCAGCTCGGGCAGGAGCATGACCTGCTGGAAGACGAAGCCGAAGTCCTTGCGGCGCAGCGTGGTCCGTTCCCGGTCGGACAGGCGTGCGATGTCGCGTCCGCGCCACAGCACTTGGCCGCCGGTGGGTCGCAGGATGCCGGCGAGGACGTGCAGCAGCGTCGTCTTGCCCGAGCCGGACGGGCCCATGACGGCGATGCTCTGGCCGCGGTGGACGGTGAGGTCGACGCCCCCCAGCGCGGGCGGCGTCTGGCCGGGGGTGTGGCCGTAGGTCATGACGAGGTCGCGGGCGACGAGGCCCTCGGGCGCGTTCGGGTCGTGGTTGCTCATGGCGTCCACCCTCGCCTCGGACGACCTGCCACGTCGTCGGCCGCCGGTCCCCATGCGTGCGGCGCGGCTACGACCCCGGTCTGACCCCGCGGTGCACCGGTGTCAGACCCCGGTCGAGGCCGCGGCGGGCGAAATGGAGCGGAACGGCCATGGGGGAGGACGGCGAAGGGGCCGGGGAACGTGTCCCCGGCCCCTTCGGCCGATGGGGCCTCGTGAGTCCCAGCGGAGCGCCGGCTCCAGACCGTGCCTCAGCGCTCGCCGGACACCCCGCGGTCGGGGTAGACCGTGTCGTCGGGCACGGGCGGCCCGGCCGTGACGTTGACGCCGAGCGCCTCGTCGAGCGCGGCGCCCTCGGGCAGCTCGGGCAGGTCGTCCGCGGGGCGGTGCGTCTTGCCCGGGTGGGCCATGTCCGAGAACGTGAACGTCTCCTCCTTGCCCTCGCCCTCGGTGTCGACCTTGACGTACTGGCCGGACGTGAACTCGGCGTAGAGGATCTTCTCCGACAGCGCGTCCTCGATCTCGCGCTGGATGGTGCGGCGCAGCGGGCGCGCACCGAGCACGGGGTCGTAGCCCTTCTTGGCGAGCAGGTTCTTGGCCGCGGGCGTGAGCTCGATGCCCATGTCCTTGTCCTTGAGCCGCTTGTCGAGCTTGGCGATCTCGAGGTCGACGATCTGGGTGATCTCGTCCCTGCTGAGGTGCGGGAACACGATCGTGTCGTCGACGCGGTTGAGGAACTCGGGGCGGAAGTGCTGCTTGAGCTCGTCGGTGACCTTCGCCTTCATCCGCTCGTAGTCCGAGCGGCTGTCGGGTCCGGCGCTGAAGCCCATCGAGGCCTTGGAGATGTCGCGCGTGCCGAGGTTCGTCGTCATGATGATGACGGTGTTCTTGAAGTCGACCATCCGACCCTGGGAGTCGGTCAGGCGGCCGTCCTCGAGCACCTGCAGCAGCGAGTTGAAGATCTCCGGGTGGGCCTTCTCTACCTCGTCGAAGAGCACGACCGAGAACGGCTTGCGGCGCACCTTCTCGGTGAGCTGGCCGCCCTCCTCGTAGCCGACGTAGCCGGGGGGCGAACCGAACAGGCGCGAGACCGTGTGCTTCTCGGAGAACTCCGACATGTCGAGGCTGATGAGCGCGTCCTCGCTGCCGAAGAGGAACTCGGCGAGCGTCTTGGCCAGCTCGGTCTTACCGACGCCGGTGGGGCCGGCGAAGATGAACGAGCCACCCGGACGACGCGGGTCCTTCAGGCCCGCACGCGTGCGCCGGATCGCCTGCGACAGCGCCTTGACGGCGTCGTCCATGCCGACGATGCGCTTGTGCAGCTCGTCCTCCATGTGGAGCAGCCGGCTCGACTCCTCCTCGGTCAGCTTGAACACCGGGATGCCGGTGCTGGCGGCAAGGACCTCGGCGATGAGCTCCTCGTCGACCTCGGCGACGACGTCCATGTCACCGGACTTCCACTGCGCCTCACGGGCGGCCTTCTCCTGGCGCAGGCGCTTCTCGTCGTCGCGGACGCGCGCCGCACGCTCGAAGTCCTGGCCGTCGATGGCCGACTCCTTCTCGCGGACGAGCGCGGCGATCTTCTCGTCGAAGTCGCGCAGGTCCGGCGGGGCCGTCATCCGGCGGATGCGCAGGCGCGCGCCCGCCTCGTCGATGAGGTCGATGGCCTTGTCGGGCAGGAACCGGTCGTTGATGTAGCGGTCGGCCATGTTCGCCGCCGCGACGAGCGCGCCGTCGGTGATGGTGACCCGGTGGTGGGCCTCGTAGCGGTCGCGCAGGCCCTTGAGGATCTCGATGGCGTGCGGCAGCGTCGGCTCCTGGACCTGGATCGGCTGGAAGCGCCGCTCGAGCGCCGAGTCCTTCTCGATGTGCTTGCGGTACTCGTCGAGCGTCGTCGCGCCGATCGTCTGCAGCTCACCGCGCGCCAGCATCGGCTTGAGGATGCTCGCGGCGTCGATGGCACCCTCGGCCGCACCGGCACCGACGAGGGTGTGGATCTCGTCGATGAAGATGATGATGTCGCCGCGGGTGCGGATCTCCTTGAGGACCTTCTTCAGCCGCTCCTCGAAGTCACCGCGGTAGCGGCTGCCCGCGACGAGCGAGCCGAGGTCGAGGGTGTAGAGCTGCTTGTCCTTGAGGGTCTCCGGGACCTCGCCCTTGACGATGTCCTGGGCCAGGCCCTCGACGACGGCGGTCTTGCCGACGCCGGGCTCACCGATGAGGACCGGGTTGTTCTTCGTGCGGCGGGACAGCACCTGCATGACCCGCTCGATCTCCTTCTCGCGCCCGATGACCGGGTCGAGCTTGCCCTCGCGGGCGGCCTGGGTGAGGTTGCGGCCGAACTGGTCCAGCACGAGCGACCCCGCCGGGGTGCCCTCGCCCTGGGCCTGGCCGACGCCGGCACCGGTCTTCTCGCCGCTCTGACCGCCCTGGTAGCCCGACAGCAGCTGGATGACCTGCTGGCGCACCTTGTTCAGCTCGGCTCCGAGCTTGACGAGGACCTGGGCTGCGACGCCCTCGCCCTCACGGATGAGGCCGAGGAGGATGTGCTCGGTGCCGATGTAGCTGTGGCCGAGCTGGAGTGCCTCGCGGAGCGAGTACTCGAGAACCTTCTTCGCGCGGGGCGTGAAGGGGATGTGGCCGGTCGGGGCCTGCTGCCCCTGGCCGATGATCTCCTGGACCTGGGCCCGGACCGCTTCGAGCGAGATGTCGAGCGATTCGAGGGCCTTCGCGGCGACGCCTTCGCCTTCGTGGATCAGACCCAGGAGGATGTGCTCGGTCCCGATGTAGTTGTGGTTGAGCAGACGCGCTTCCTCCTGCGCGAGGACAACCACCCTCCGGGCCCTGTCGGTGAACCGTTCGAACATGTTCTTCTCCTGACTGATCGAGAGACATCTCGATGCTATCCGTGCCCGCTGTCAGCGAGCACAACCCGACCAACGCGGCGACCTCGGGTCCTGTTCCCCATCCTGAGTCGGTGGGGCTCAGGTTCCGAGCCTGTTCGCCATGGGCGGAACACACCAGTCCCATACCCGCGCCGCATCCGCACCCCGCTGTCCACGCACACTCCGACGACCCGGGCCCGCGCACCCTCCGCAAACCGAGGCCACCCGAGGCCGGCCAACGCGACCGCGCCATGGCGCGGTTCCCCGCCGTCTTGGCGTCCCGGTGGCCTCAGAGCTGCGCCGTGGCGAAGTTCTCGGTCTCGAGTCCTCCGGCTGATGTCACGTCGCCGGGCCGGCTCGGGAAGTGGCGACGCCAGTCCTCGCGCAGCCGCGGCACCGGCATCCCCACGGAGCGCATCGCCTTGGTGACGCGGCCGAGTGTGCGCGCCGGGGTGGAGTAGATGTCCTTCGACACGATGACGAGCCGACGGATCCTCTCGTCGTCCAGCGCTTCGTCCCGAGCAAGGTCACCGAGCCACTGCACCTCGGAGTCGGCGTGCTGCCGTCCGTCGTACTCGAAGACGAGCCGGTAGGGCAGGTAGGCGAGGTCGTACCGGCGGACGAGCGTGCCGTCGGGAGCACGGCCCGGACGTCGACCGCGGGTTCCGGCAATCCCGCCAGGACGATGAGCAGCCTGACCCACGTCTCCATCGGTGAGTCCACGCCTGCTCGGACGAGCGAGGCCGCCTGCCGGGCGAGGCGCGAGTACGGTCCGTGGTGCCGACCGGCGGTCCGGACGAGCTCACCCGGCGAGGTGCGTCCCGCCCTGACGAGAGAGTCGCCGAGCACGACGAGATCCACCAGATCCAGCATCTGTGACAGGTCGAGGAAGGTCTGCACCGGACTGGTGACACGCAGTCCTCGGAAGCTGACGACGCGCTGAGCCGCCTTGGTGCGGTGTGCGGCGATCCCGACGCGTCGGGAACGGTTGCGCGGGCTGCACACGTGCACGTCCGCGTCGTCGGGGACGACGCCGCCCCACAGCCTCGCTGCAGTGTGGTGCGACACGTAGCTGCCCGGGGTGACGACGGCAAGGGCCGCCTCGATCCGCGCCCTCGTCGTCGGCTCCGCCTCGCGCACGAGATACACCCCGCGGAAGACCGGCTGGTGGCTGCGCCTCAGTCTGCCATCCGTGACTCCGGCCCCGATCGCGTCGGACCGGAGGAGCACCGACGTCTGCTGGTCAGGGGTTGCCATGCCGAGAGCCTGCCCGTTGACCGCGTCGGCGCGCAGCCGCTCTCCACAGCCCTCACGGGCGGCACCTTCACAACTCCGCCGTGGCGCGGTTGTTGGGGACGAGGGTGTGCTGCATCGGCCGTGGAAGTGCGCCGTGGCGCGGTTGTGGCGGGGAGTTGTGGCTCATCCGCCCGGGAAGTGCGCCGTGGCGCGGTTGTGGCGGGCGTAGGCGCAGGGCATCGACGCGTCAGCTCGGCGGGTGCCGGCGCGCGAACCGCTCGTGCAGGTCGCGGACCTCGTCCTCCAGCTCGGGCACCGGGCCCGCGACGACGGCGCCCGGCACGACGTCGGTGATCGCCAGGGCCCGGACCCGCGAGGGCGAGGAGCCCCACGACGCGCGCCACCGCACGAGCTGCTCGGTGCTCGCGGCGTAGACGATCCGACCCAGCCCCACCCAACCGTGCGCAGCCGAGCACATCGCGCAATGCTCGCCCGAGGTGTAGACCGTCGCGGCGGCCCGCTCCGCCGGCGTCAGCCGGGCACCGGCCCACCGGGCGATGGCGAGCTCGGGGTGCTGGGTCTCGTCGAGCTCGACGACGTGGTTGTGGTCCTCGAAGAGCACCTTGCCCTCACCCGACACGAGGACCGAGCCGAACGGCTCGTCGCCGCGCTCGAGCGCGAGACGGGCGAGCTCGACGGCCCGCCGCAGGTGGACGAGGTCGGCGCCGGTGACTCTCGACCCGGCGCCCACGCCACGCGCGCTCGGGCGGCCCGCACCCACGCCACCCGCGCCACCCGCGCTCCCGCCGCCCGCCCGGTCGTCGGTGCCGCCGCTGCCGCCGGCCAGCCGGTCGTCGCTGCTCATGCGACCCTCCCGGTGACGAGTGCGAAGGTGACGAAGGCGCCCCCGTCGGCCTCGAGCATCTGCTGCACGGGCGAGGTGGCCTGGCCCTTGAGCTCGTTGACGGCCCGCTCCCAGAGCAGCCAGTTGGCGCACCCCTCCGGCTGGCTGCGTGCCGTCACCGAGGTGAAGGCGCGGCTGAACTCCCACTGGCTGCGCAGCCACTCCGCGGTGTGCCACGCGGCGGTCTCGGCCCCGACGACACGGTCGAGGTGGTCCGGGATCTCGCCGAGCTCGCGCACCTCGGTGGTCAGGGCCGGCGTGGCGACGCCGAGCTGCCCTCCCGGGCGCAGGAACCTGGCCACGTACGGCGGGTAGTGGTCACCGGTACCGAAGTACTCCCACGCGTCGATGCTGACGACGGCGTCGAACGTGCCACGGCCGAAGGGCAGCTGGTGGGCGTCGACGCGCACCGGCAGGACTCGGTCCGCCACGCCTTCCTTGTCGAAGACGGCACCGGCCTCGCTCGGGTCGACCCAGAGGTCGGCGGCGACCACGTGCACGCCGTACTCCTTGGCGAGGAACACCGACGTCGCACCGAGGCCCGACCCCAGGTCGAGGACGCGCATGCCCGGGCGCAGCTCGAGGTCGGCCGCGAGGTCCTCGAGCAGCCAGAGCGGGTGCGGCCCCATGTCGAGGTCGACGAGCCACATGGCGTCGTACTTGGCGGACTTGGGGAAGGCGTCCTTCGTCAGGTGGTCGAGCGCTGGCATGCCCCGATCCTCCCTGTGACGGCCCCGCACGTCGACCGAGATCCACGGGCCGACCATCCGGACCGGTTCGACGCGACGGTGTGGGTGAGCGAACGCGTCGGTCCACCAGCGGGTTCGCGCGAGCGCCGCGTCGGCGGACGACGGGCGACGCGGGTCAGTTGGCGCGGACGAGGTCCTCGGGCGTCAGCCCGACCACCGAGGTGCGGCCCGAAAGGGCCAGCTGGAGGTCGAGCTCGGCGCGCAGGTTGCGCAGCACCTCGACGACCCCGGCAGCCCCGGCCAAGGCCAGGCCGTAGACGTGCGGACGCCCGACGCCGACCGCGTTGGCTCCCAGCGCAAGCGCGACGAAGGCGTCTGCGCCGCAGCGGATCCCACTGTCGAACACGATCGGCATCCGTGAACCAGAGTGCCGCACCGCCTCGACGACGCCGGGCAGCGCGTCGAGCGCTGCCACCGACCGGTCGACCTGCCGGCCACCGTGGTTCGACACCCAGAGGCCGTCCACACCGGCGTCGACCGCTCGCCGGGCGTCGTCGGGGTGCAGGATGCCCTTGAGCACCACGGGGAGCGTCGTCAGCGACCGGAGCCGGGGGAGGTCCTCCCACGTCAGGGACGGCCGGCTGAACACGTCGAGGAAGGTGTCGACCGCGGCACGCGGCCCGGGTGAGGAGAGGTTGCGACGCGTGTCGCCCGGGTGGTTGCGGCTGATGGACAGCAGCGTCGAAACGACGGCGGGGGTCGGACGCGGACGCTCCTGCGTCCCAAGGTGTTCCGCGGCCGCGAGCCGTTCGGAGACGAGGCGCCGGAACACCGGGTCGGACGTGTACTGGGCGATGCCCTCACCGCGGGCGAAGGGGAGGTGGCCGAGGTCCAGGTCACGCGGTCGCCAGCCGAGGTACGCGGTGTCGAGCGTGACGACGAGGGCCTCGCTGCCGCAGGCCTCGGCGCGGGACACGAGGCTCTCGACGAGGGCGTCGTCGCTGCTCCAGTACAGCTGGTACCAGTGGCCCGACCCGTCCAGCTCGCGCGCGACGTCCTCCATCGGCACGGACGCCTGGGTGCTGAGCACCGGCGTCACGTGCTGTTCGCGGGCGCCTCGCGCGACCGCGAGATCGGCGTCGCGGTGGGCCATCGACAGCACGCCGATGGGGGAGACGAGGAACGGCGAGGCGTGCCGCCGGCCGAACAGCTCCACGGACTGGTCACGGGCACGTGTGTCGACGAGCATCCGCGGCACGACCTGCCACCGGTCGAACGCCTGACGGTTGGCGCGGGCGGTCGCCTCGGACCCGGCCGACCCGGCGACGTAGGCGAACCCACGACGGGACATGACGCGGCGCGCGGCCTCCTCGAGCCGCGTCCCGTCGGTGGGCACGGCGGGGCGACGCCCGAAGGCGCCCGCCCGGTACACGGCCGACTGCACCGCGCGACCGAGCCCTCCGTCAGGCATGCCGCCTCCTCGTCCTCGGGCCCGACTGCAGTCCGGTGCCGCGGGCTGCTGCCCCCGACGCCGCCCCGGCGGCTGCCCCGTCCGCCGCCCCGGCGGCTGCCCTGTCCGCCGACCCGGCCGAAGCCCCTGTCGTCACCACGTCACGGACACCGCGTCACGCCACCACCGCTCGAGCGCGTCGGCCGGCTCGACGTCGGTCCGGCTCCAGAGCCGCAGGAACACGTCGACGGCGCCGCCGGTCCACGCCACGTCGGCGTCGGCGGCGAGGGCCTCGACGTCGGTGAGCCGGGTCGTCGTGGCGGGTCGGTCCGGCGCGAGGTCGAGCAGCCAGGCGAGCGCGGCGTCGTCGGGCCGCACGAGCAGGCGCACCGGTCGCTCCGGCTGCACGCCCTGCTTGCCGCGCGGGACGAACCCGGTGAGCAGCTCGTCGATGCCGTCGGACGCGGCCCTTGGACGCAGCCACGTCTCCTCCGGACGCGGCGGCCTCCCCAGGCGGGCCGCCATGGCGTCGACGGCGTGGACCGTCGTCTCGTGGCACTGCCGTCGCGTCCAGAAGACCCGCGGGGCGGGGGCGTCGTGGAGGAACGTGAACGCGTCGAGGTCGTCGGGGGCGTCGAACAGGGCCTGGAGCAGGCCGGTAGCGCCCTCGTCGAACCACGCGAGGAGGTCGGTCGCTGCCCGGCCCTCGGACTCGAGACGATCCGGGTCGGCCACCGGCGCACCGCGCACGTGGCTCGCGGCCCAGCGGTGCACCATCCCCTGGTGCGCGACGAGGTCGAGCACGGACCATCCGGGGCAGGTCGGCACGCGCGCGTCGAGGCCGGCCGAGCCGGCGTTGCCACGCAGCACGGTGGCGGCCGTGCCGAGGCCCTCGCCGAGGTCGTCGAGCGTCAGCCCGGAGGCCAGGGCCGAGGACGGGCCGCTGCCGGGCGCGTCGGGGGAGTGCTCGCTCACGGCCCCGAGTCTGCCCCAAGCGGCCGGGCCGCGGAGAGCCGCGGAGAGGGGAAGCCACGCTGCCACAGCGGTCCCGGACCGGGCATCACGGCCCGCAGCGGTAGATTTCGCGCGAGGACGGCCACCGCCGCCTGCCCGTACCGCCAACGAACCCCGGAGGCCCGCCGTGGACGCCAGCGACCTGCTGCGCAACTCCCTCCTGCAGCTGTCCAAGCAGGAGAAGATCCGAGACGTCATCGAGAAGGCGCCCGTGTCGCGCTCGGTCGTCAAGCGTTTCGTCCCCGGGACCGACCGCGCCGACGTCGTCGGGGCCGCCGCCGAGATCGCCGCCTCGGGCCGGCTCGCCACCATCGACTACCTGGGCGAGGACACCGTCGAGCTCGCCCACGCGCAGCACACCCGGGACGCGTACGTCGGGCTGCTCACGGCCCTCGCCGACCAGGGACTCACCCAGGGCGGCACCGTCGAGGTCTCGCTCAAGCTGAGCGCCCTCGGTCAGGCGCTGCCCGGCGACGGCGACACGATCGCGCTCGACCACGCCCGCGACATCTGCGCCGCGGCCGAGCAGGCCGGTACGACGGTGACCCTCGACATGGAGGACCACACGACCACCGACCGCACCCTCGAGTCCCTGCGCGAGCTGCGGGCGGACTTCCCGAGCGTCGGGGCGGTCCTGCAGGCCTACCTCTACCGGACCGAGGCCGACTGCCGCGACCTCGCCCACGCCGGCTCCCGCGTCCGCCTGTGCAAGGGCGCCTACAAAGAGCCCGAGTCGGTGGCCTTCCAGTCGAGCGCCGACGTCGACAAGTCCTACGTCCGCTGCCTCAAGGTGCTTATGAGGGGCGAGGGCTACCCGATGGTCGCCTCGCACGACCCACGGCTCATCGAGATCGCCGGGGCGCTCGCCGGCCAGGCCGGACGCGACCCGCGCTCGTTCGAGTACCAGATGCTCTACGGCATCCGCCCCGACGAGCAGCGCCGCATCGCCGACCGGGGCGACCAGATGCGGGTCTACATCCCGTACGGACAGGAGTGGTACGGCTACCTCATGCGGCGCATGGCCGAGCGCCCGGCCAACGTCATGTTCTTCCTGCGCGGCATCGCCACCAAGGGCTGACGTCCCCCACCCACCCGCACTCGGCTCAGGAGGCCACGATGACGACCACCGCGATCTTGGGAGCCGGGGTCATGGGCGAGACGCTCGTGTCCGGGCTCATCCGGTCCGGCCGCGCGCCCGCCGACCTCGTCGTGACCGGGCGAACGCCCGAGAAGGTCGACGCGCTCGCCCGCCGGTACGGCGTCCGCGTCCTGTCCAACCCCGAGGCGGCCGACGCCGCCGACACACTCGTGCTGTGCGTCAAGCCCCAGGACATGACGGCACTGCTCGACGAGATCCACGACCACGTGGCGCCGGGCAACGTCGTCGTGTCCCTGGCGGCGGGCATCACGACCGAGTACCTCGAGTCGCGCCTGCCCGAGGGCACGTCGGTCGTCCGCGTCATGCCCAACACGCCGGCGCTCGTCGACGAGGGGATGGCCGGCATCGCGCCCGGCCGGCACTGCACCGACGACCACCTGGCCGAGGCCGAGGCGCTGCTGTCCTCGTGCGGCAAGGTCGTGCGCCTGCCCGAGAAGCACCTCGACGCGGTCACGGCGATCTCCGGGTCGGGGCCCGCGTACATCTTCTACGTCGTCGAGGCCATGATCGAGGCGGGCGTCGTGCTCGGCCTGCCCCGGGCCACGTCCACCGACCTCGTCGTCCAGACGCTCTACGGGGCCGCGACGATGCTCAAGGAGACGCGCGAGCACCCGACGGTGCTCCGCGAGCAGGTCAGCTCGCCCGGGGGCACCACGGTCGCGGCGCTGCGCCAGCTGGACGACCACAAGGTGCGCGCCGCGTTCGTCACCGCGATGGAGGCGGCGGCGGCGCGTAGCAGGGAGCTGGCCTCGGGGCAGTCCTGAGGGCACGCTGGGCCGATGGAGATCTCGGGCACAACCGACAGCAGCGGCAGCACCGGCGGCACGAAAGGCCGAGGCAGCACCGGCGGCACCGACAGCGTGGACAGCGGCGGCAGCACCAGGGATGCCGTCGCCCGGGCCGCACGGGGCTCGGACGAGCACCGGCCGGCGATGCACCTGCACCGGGTCGGCCCCGACGACTGGCAGAGCCACCGCGACATCCGCCTCGAGATGCTCACCGCCGCCCCGGACGCCTTCTGGTTCACCCACGCCGACGAGGCGGTCTACGACGAGGCCGACTGGCGCGAGCGCATCGAGGGCGCCTGGCTGGTCCAGGCGCGTGACGCGTCCGGCGTGCTCGGCAGCGCCGGCCTGGGGTCGCACTGGGAGCCCGAGCGGGCCACCGTGGCAACGCTTTTCGGTCTCTACGTGGCTCCACGCGCCCGCGGCAGGGGCGTCGGGGAGGCGCTCGTCCGCGCGGTGCTGGACGAGGCACGTCGACGCGGCAAGTCCGAGGTGCTGCTCGAGGTGACGAGCAACAACCCCGCGGCCCGGGCCCTGTACGAGCGCTGCGGCTTCGTCGCCACCGGCGCCACGCACCCGCACCCGCGCCGCGAGGAGCTGCACGAGCTCGAGATGGTCGCCCGGCTCACCGACCCGTGAGCCCGGCCCCCGTGGCCGCGACCTTCGCCGGGAAATGTTCACGTCCCTGCGGGTGCACGCCGAAGGGGCTTCGTGCGAAGGTTGCTCCATGAGCGAGATCACCGTGCGCCCACTGGCTGAGGACGACTGGCAGGACTACCGATCCGTCCGCCTCGCCGCCCTGCGCGAGTCGCCCGAGGCGTTCGCGGCGACGGCCGGCGAGGAGGAGGCGTACGACGAGGACCTCTGGCGCGAGCGGATGCGACGCTCGGCCCGCCTCGTCGCCGAACGTGCGGGCGACGCCGTCGGCGTGGTCAGCGTCGGCACGGCCAAGGCCGGCGACGACGCCTCCGCCGGCGAGCTCTTCGGCCTCTGGGTGCGGCCGGAGGCGCGTGGCTCCGGAGTCGCCACGACGCTCGTCAAGGAGGGCGCCCGCCTCGCCACGGAGCGCGGCCAGACCCACCTCGTCTACTGGGTCGGCACCGAGAACGGGCGCGCCGTCGCCTTCGCGAGCGGCATGGGGTTCCGTCCCACCGACTACCGTCGCCCGATGGGCGTGGTCAGCGAGGAGGACGGCGAGGAGGAGATCGCCATGGTCCTCCCGCTCGGCTCGGACCCCAGCCCGACGTTGCAGCTCTGAGGCGTCGCCTGACTCGAGCGGCCGGCCGCCGGACAGCCGTCAGGCGCCGGTCGAGCGGACCTGCGGGGGCCGGGCGGACGCGCAGCGGCCGGGCGGTCGGGCGGTCAGGCGGTCAGGCGGACGTCACCCGCCGGCCGAATGGGACGGTCACCGCCCACAGCAGGACCAGCGCCACCGCCCGTCCTGCTCGCGGGTCACCCACCCCCGTCACGGCCGGGCGGCGAAGCGCTCGAGCAGCTCGGTGGGGCCGCTGACGATGAGCATGTGGTGCGCCGAGATCTTCGTCTGCGGCACCGCGTAGGTGAAGTCCTCGCCCGGCGCCTTGACCCCGACGACCGTGACCCCGTACTTGCGACGGATCTGGCTCTGCTCGAGGGTGAAGCCGATCGCCTCGCTCGGCGGCTTGATCTTGACGATGGCGAACCCGTCGTCGAACTCGATGTAGTCGAGCAGCTTGCCGTTGACCAGGTGCGCGACCCGCCGGCCGGAGTCGGCCTCGGGCGAGATGACGTGGTGCACGCCGATGCGGTCGAGGATCCGCTTGTGCTCCGGCGAGAGCGCCTTGGCCCAGATGGAGGGCACGCCGGCGTCGACGAGGTTCGCGGCGGCGAGCACCGAGGACTCGACGGAGGACCCGATGCCGACGATGGCGATCTTCGGGCCGGCGTCGCGGATCATGTCCAGGGCGGAGGCGTGCGCCATGTCGGCGTGCACGACCTTGGCCACCTTGTTGACGTAGGACTCGGCGATCGCGTTGTCGCGCTCGACGGCGATGACCCGGTTGCCGAGCCGCGTCAGCTCCAGTGCGACCGCCGAGCCGAAACGTCCGAGCCCGATGACGATGACGTCGTCGTCGTACAGGCGGTTGCGGGCCATGGGAGCTCCTCGTTCGCGGGGCTCGCGCCGGGTCGGACGCGATAGCGTCTCAATCATGCCAAGTCAGGCCCGGGTCGTCTGGGACTCATCCTTCACGCGGTACGACTTCGGGCCCACCCACCCGATGGCGCCGGTGCGGCTCGACCTCACGGCGCGCCTCTGCGAGTCCCTCGGGATCTTCGGGCTGCCCGGTGTCGAGGTCGTCGGGGCGCAGGCCGCGCCCGACTCGCTCATCGAGACCGTCCACGACCCCGAGTACGTCGCGGCCGTCCGGGCGGCCTCCGAGGACCCGGCCTCCGCCGACCCGGCCCGCGGCCTCGGAACCGAGGACGACCCGGCCTTCCGCGGCATGCACGAGGCCAGCGCCCGCGTCGTCGCCGGCACCGTCGACAGCGCCCGTGCGGTGTGGGAGGGAACGGCCGAGCACGCCGTCAACTTCACCGGCGGGCTGCACCACGCCATGCCGGGGACGGCGAGCGGCTTCTGCGTCTACAACGACATCGCCGTGGGCATCCGGTGGCTGCTCGACCACGGTGCCGCGCGCGTCGCCTACGTCGACGTCGACGTCCACCACGGTGACGGCGTCGAGCGGATCTTCTGGGACGACCCGCGGGTGCTCACGATCTCGGTCCACGAGTCGGGCCGGGCGCTCTTCCCGGGCACGGGGTGGCCCAGCGACATCGGTGGCAAGGGCGCCGAGGGCACCGCCGTCAACGTGTCCCTGCCGCCGGGGGTGGCGGATGCCGGCTGGCTACGGGCGATCCACGCCGTCGTGCCGCCGGTCGTGCGCGCCTTCAAGCCGGACGTGCTCGTGACGCAGCACGGCTGCGACACCCACGCTGAGGACCCCCTGGCGCACTTCGCCGTCAGCGTCGACGCCCAGCGCGCCGTGGCCGACGCGTTCCACCGCCTCGGGCACGACGTCTGCGAGGGCCGCTGGGTGGCCCTCGGCGGCGGGGGCTACGAGGTGGTCGACGTCGTGCCGCGGACGTGGACTCACCTGACCGCGATCGCGGCGCACGCTCCGATCAAGACCTCGGCGGAGGTGCCGCAGGAGTGGCGCGACCACGTCGAACGCGTCTTCGGCCGGCCCGGACCACGCCGGATGGGCGACCTCACCGCCGAGGACGGCCCGCTCTGGTGGCGCTCCTGGGAGATGGGCTACGACCCGGCCAGCGAGGTCGACCGCGCCGTCATGGCGACGCGGTCGGCGGTGTTCCCGCACCACGGCCTGGACGTGCACTTCGACTGAACAGTTCCTTTGGCGCCTCGCTTCGCTCGGCGCGTGCCGCGGCGCCCTTCAGCCGTCGCCTTCCTCCGCTCCGCTCGCTCGTTCCTCGCTCGCTGCGCTGCGTCCAGGCGACGCCGGCGCCACGGCGTGCCTTTGGCGCCTCGCTCGCTGCGCTGCGTCCAGGCGACGCCGGCACCACGGCCAGCCGGAAATCTGTTCGCAGCGCGACACTGGTCCCACGTAGCCTTCTCGGCACGGCGATGACGGGCCTGACGATCCTGAGCCGAGCACGACCAGAGGCCGAGCGCGATCCGCGGCGGCGAAGGTGTGGTGGCACAGCGACATTCCCCATCGCCCACACCTCCGGGGCACCAACCCTCCGGAGGTGAACGGAATGCCACCCACCCAACCCACGACCGTCGCTCCGCGCGTGCTCGCGCGTGACCTCGCTACCGTCGGCGACGGTGGCCCGGCCACGCTGATGGGCTGGGTGCACCGGCGTCGCGTCCTCGGCAGCGTCGGCTTCCTCGTCGTACGGGACCGCTCGGGCCTGGCCCAGGTCGTCGTGCGCGAACCCGAGGCGCTCGCGGCGCTCGCCGACGTGCCCGAGGAGACGACCGTCCGGGTCACCGGACGGGTCCGCCTCATAGCCGCCGCGCCCGGGGGTGCCGAGCTCGTCGAGCCGGTCCTCGAGGCCCTGACCGAACCAGCGCAGGCACCGCCCGTCGAGCTGTGGCGCCCGACGTTCGGGGCCGGCTTGCCGACGCACCTCGACCGTGCGGCTGTCACGCTGCGGCACCCGAGGCACCGGGCCGCATGGGCGGTCGCGTCGGCGTCGCTGCACGGGTTCCGTGCCGCCCTGCGGGCGCTCGACTTCACCGAGGTGGCCACGCCGAAGCTCGTCGGCACGGCCACCGAGTCGGGGGCCACCGTCTTCACCGTCGACTACTTCGGGCGCACCGCCTACCTCGCGCAGAGCCCGCAGCTGTACAAGCAGATGCTCGTCGGGGTCTTCGAGCGCGTCTTCGAGGTCGGCCCGGTCTTCCGCGCCGAACCGCACGACACGGCGCGTCACCTGGCGCAATACACCTCGCTCGACGCGGAGCTCGGGTTCGTCCGCGACCATCGCGACGTGCTCGCGGTGCTGCGCGAGGCCCTCGCCGGCATGGTCGCGGCCGTCCGCGCCGAGGCCTCCGACGCCGTCGCGCTGCTCGGCATCACGCTGCCCGAGGTGCCGGAACAGATCCCGGTCGTCCACTTCCGCGACGCGCTGCGTCTCGTCGGCGCGGACCCGGACGAGCCCGACCTCAGCCCGGCGCACGAGCGCGGCCTCGGGGAGTGGGCGCTGGCCGAGCACGGGTCGGACTTCCTTGGGGTGGAGGGCTACCCGATGGCCAAGCGTCCGTTCTACACGCATCCGCAGCCGGGTGACGAACGCTGGAGCAACAGCTTCGACCTGCTCTTCCGGGGCCTCGAGCTGACCACCGGGGGGCAGCGCCTGCACCGGCCGTCGGACTATGCCGCGGCGCTCGCCCGCACCGGCACCGACCCTGCCGCCCTCGCCGGCTACCTGGCGGCCTTCACGCACGGCATGCCTCCGCATGGCGGATTCGCGATCGGTCTGGAAAGGTGGGTGGCGCGCCTCACGGGCGCGGAGAACATCCGCGAGGTGACGCTGTTCCCGCGCGACCTGCATCGGCTCGAGCCGTGACCTGCCGGGAGATCTACAGGGGTCCCACCGGCGTGTCGAGTTGCGCCTCAGCGATTCGTTCGTGCGATCGCTTCCCCTCCAGTCACATCTGCCCCTAGTGTTGCTTCTTGCACCTGCGTGCAGTTTCGCCGGAGGGGAAGCCGGCGACGCGCGGGTGCGCCCTAGAGATCGGGGTTCACATGTCGAATGAGCGCCAGCTCGCCGAGGTGCGGTTCCTGACCGTCGCCGAGGTCGCCTCGATCATGCGCGTGTCCAAGATGACGGTCTACCGGCTCGTCCACGGCGGGGACCTCCCCGCCGTGCGGGTCGGCCGCTCCTTCCGGGTCCCGGAGGACGCGGTTCACAAGTACCTGCAGACGTCGTACATCGACACCGCGTGACACAGCGTCACATCGCACAGAGGGCGGCCCGGGCCAGACGGTCCGGACCGCCCTCTCGTCGTCGGGTCCCCGATCGGGAGCCGACACGGCCCGCTTTTGGGTTCGACGCCGGGCACACGCTAGGCTGTGGAGCCTGTTCGGCTCGTGACACATCGACTGCACTCTGACGGTGTGTCGGCGCAGGTCGACGCACCAGTCAACACTTCCAGTCGCACGACAAGGACAACCATGGGCTCTGTCATCAAGAAGCGCCGCAAGCGGATGGCGAAGAAGAAGCACCGCAAGCTGCTGCGCAAGACGCGTCACCAGCGTCGCAACAAGAAGTGAGCTGACTCCTCCCGGAGCGCTCCCTCGCGGGCCCGGCCCGCAACGCCGTCGACCCTCGCCCGACCTCGGGTGGGGGTCGTTCGCGTCTGCGGCCCCCTCAGACGCGTCCGGCGTGGCCACCTCGGACTCTGCGGCCACCGCGGTGGCGCGGTTGCGACGAGACGCACACCGCCTCACCCGGCGCGGACGCCGGGGTGCTGGGTAGGCTCTCCATGGACGAGGGAGCCGGCGCTCCGCCGCCCGGGCCGACCGTCGCACACCGCCACTGACCGACGAATCCCGAGGACTGGAGGACCGATGCCCAAGGTCGTTCTGGTGACCGGCGTCTCCCGGTACCTCGGCGGCCTCTACGCCCGGCGGCTGTCCGGGGAGCCGGACGTCGAGCGGATCCTCGGCGTCGACGTCGTCCCGCCGCGCCACTCCATCGGGCGCGCCGAGTTCGTCCGCGCCGACATCCGCAACCCGATGATCGGGCGGATCATGGCCCAGGCGAAGGTCGACACCGTCGTGCACATGAACGTCATCGCCACGCCGAAGGACACCGGTGGGCGCGTGACGCAGAAGGAGATCAACGTCATCGGCACGATGCAGCTGCTCGCCGCGTGCCAGAAGTCCGAGTCGGTGAGCCGCCTCGTCGTCAAGTCGTCGGCGGCCGTCTACGGCTCGTCACCGCGCGACCCGGCGATGTTCAGCGAGGACATGACCCCGAAGACCATGCCACGGACCGGCTTCGGCAAGGACTCCGTCGAGGTCGAGGGGTACGTGCGCGGCTTCTCCCGGCGCAGGCCCGACGTCGAGATCACGATGCTCCGGTTCGCCAACGTCATCGGACCGAGCATCAAGACCGCCTTCACCGACTACTTCGCGCTGCCGGTCGTGCCGGTGCCGCTGGGCTACGACGCCCGCCTCCAGTTCGTCCACGAGGACGACGCGACCGCCGCGATGATCCTGGCCACCACCGGCCCGGCCGTCGGCATCGTCAACGTCGCCGCCGACGGGTTCCTCACGGTGGCCCAGTGCACGGCGATAGCGCGCCGCCCGATCCTTCCGGTGCCGCTGGCGGCGGCCGGGGTGTTCGGCAGCATCGTGCGCCGCAGCGGCCTGGCCGACTTCTCCCACGACCAGCTGACCTTCCTGGCCTTCGGACGCGGCCTCGACACCTCCCGGATGCGTACCGTGCTCGGCTTCGAACCGCAGTACACGACGCGCTCGGCCTTCGAGGACTACGCACACCACCTGCGTCCGGCCGTGCCCGGCGTCGACGGTGTGTCCGACGCCGTGACCGACGCCGCCGGAGGCACCGCTGCGGCCATCGCCCGCGTCCTCGACAGGATCCAGCCGTGAGCCCCGGCCGCGAGACCCCCGACACCCCGACCCCGGCGGCACCGGGCGGTCCCGGCGCCGAGCCGGCCGGCGCGCCCCGCGCGACGGTCAGGCAGGCGGCCGCGAGGACGGCGTCGAAGAAGGCCGCGACGAGCAAGGCCGCGACGAGCAAGGCCACAGCGAAGAAGGCCACAGCGAAGAAGGGCACAGCGAAGAAGGGCACGGCGAAGAAGGGCACGGCCAAGAAGTCCGTGACCAGCCCGACCGCCGTGCAGAAGGCCACGGCGAAGCAGGCGAGCACGACGGCGGCCATGACGCAAGGCACGGCGACGCCAGGCGCCACGACGCCGGGCGACGCGACGTCGCCGCGACGCGGGGTGTTCGCCGCCGGCGCGGCGCGCGCGACGGGGGAGCGGCTGCGCCGGTCCGGCACGCCGCTGCTGTCCGGCGGTGACGCCCTCGAGCCCGTCGAGGTGAGCGCCGCGCGTCGGCTGCGGCTCGAGCAGGCCACCGAGACCCCAGACGTGCCCGAGGCCATCGGTCCGGACGCGCAGGCGCCGTCGGGTCCCCCGCTCGAGCGGGACTCCGAGACCGGTGGCTGGGCCCCGGAGGCGGTTCCCGAGGTACCGCGGACCAGGCCGAGCCGTTCGGCGATCCACGCCCGCCGCACGGAGTCGGCGTCCCGGGCCGCGCACCCGACGGCCGTCCCACCCGGCTCGCCCGGCACGTCCGGCTCGTCGTCCGGGCTGCCCGGCACACCCGGGGCGACCGCGTCCCGCGCCCGGACGCGTCCGCCTCGCCGGGTGCCGCTGACTCCGACAACCAGCACGACGAGCACGACGAGCACGACCACCACGACCACGGCGTCCACCACCCCGACCGGTCCGTCCGCGGAGGAGGCGCGCGAGGCGACGCGGCTGCGTGCCGTGCCCCCGATCGCCGACGCCGAGGGCGCCTCCGACCTCGCGACGACCCTGGGCCTGGCCGGCCTGCAGTCGAAGGCCGAGCGCCTCGTCGGGGCGGTCCTCGAGGCGGCGGAGTTCAGCAGCGAGTCGCGCCCGGGACCGGCAGAGCTCGTCGAACTGGCCGTCAACGTCTTCCGTGCGGCCGCGACGTCGGCGGGGCTGCCGGCCGAGGACGTCGAGCGACAGGTCGCCGAGACGCTCGCGTACCTCCGACGTCGGCTCACCGGCGACTACACGGTCGACGAGTTCGGTTTCGACGAGGACTACACCGTCCACGTCCACCTGCCGCTGCTCCGCCCCCTGTACCGCTCGTGGTTCCGGGTGGAGGTCCGAGGCATCGAGAACATCCCGTCCGAGGGCGGAGCCCTCGTCGTCGGCAACCACTCGGGCACGGTGGCGATGGACTCGCTCATGACCCAGGTCGCCGTCTTCGACGAGCACCCGCAGCACCGGCACCTGCGGATGCTGGGCGCCGACCTCGTCTTCCAGCTGCCGTTCATCGGCACGATGGCCCGACGCTCCGGCACCACCCTGGCGGCCAACACCGACGCCGAGCGCCTGCTGGCCGGCGGCTCGCTCGTCGGGGTCTGGCCGGAGGGGTTCAAGGGCGTCGGCAAGCCGTTCAGCGAGCGGTACAAGCTGCAGCGGTTCGGTCGGGGCGGCTTCGTGTCGGCCGCCCTGCGCGCTGGGGTCCCCATCGTGCCCGTGTCGATCGTCGGCGCGGAGGAGATCTACCCCATCCTCGGCAACATGCCGGCCGTCGCGCGGTTGCTCGGCCTGCCGTACGCGCCGATCACGCCGACGTTCCCGCTCCTCGGCCCGCTCGGGATGATCCCGCTGCCGAGCAAGTGGCTCATCGAGTTCGGGCCGCCCATCGACACCACCTCCTTCGGCCCGGACGCCGCCGACGACCCGATGCTCGTCTTCGACCTGACCGATCAGGTCCGCGAGACGATCCAGCAGACGCTCTACAGCCTGCTCATGCAGCGCAAGTCCGTCTTCATCTGAGCCCTCCGGCCCTCGAGCGGGCCTCCTGACCCCGACCGAACGACTCGTTCGGTGCCGAACGCGTTATGGAGGCTCGAACGCGTCGGTGCACCCCCGCCCTCGGCACCGAACGACTCGTTCGGTGCCGAACGCGTTGCAGGGGCTCGAACGCGTCGGTGCACCCCCGCCCTCAGCACCGAACGACTCGTTCGGTCGACAAGGCCGTGCGTTGCGGATGGCCTTCTCGGCGGTCGGGTCAGGGGAGCAGCTTGGGCAGGGTGGGCGACAGCGGGAGCTTGGGCACGGTCAGCGTCACCGACGGGAGGGGGACGGACGGGACGCCGGTGATCGACACGCCTCCGCCGCCGACCCCGATGGTGCCCGACGTGGCGGTGACCCCGGGCAGGCTGACGGTGCTGCCCGGCAACGTGACTCCGCCACCGCCGACGGCCACCGAGGAGGTCGAGACGCCGACGCCCGGCAGCTGCACCGTGCTGCCGGGAAGGGTCACGCCACCCGTGACGCCGATGCCGGGGAGCGGGACGCCGCCGGCGCCGGGCACGGTCACCGTCGCGCCCGGTTGTCGTGGGACGCTGGTGCGCGGCGGGACCGGGGTGGCCGGGGGCGTGCCGGGCGGCACGCCAGTGGGCCTCGCCGTCGGGGCCCCGCCCAGGATCGCCGACAGCAGCTGCCGGGCCTGGGTCGCGGCGCCGCCGCAGGCGCTGCAGCCGGCGAGCTCGCGCAGGACGGTGACGCGGTTCTGCACCAGCAGGTCGTGCAGCCGCTGCCACGACGGGAGGGCCTCGGCGGGAACCCGGTCGTGCAGCGCGTCCACCTGCGGCAGCGCGCGGGTGTAGAAGTCGGCGAGCTGCGTGATGGCGTCGACGCGGTCCTCGCTGCGGAAGGCCTCGAGCAGGAGGGTCTGCGCCCGGGTCGTCGCGTCGGACGCGAGGTCGAGCGCGGTCTCGACGTCGACGGCGGCCGGGGCGCCGCGGTCGACGAGGTCGCGGGCCTCGCCGATGTGCTGCTGGGCCTGCGCGAGGTAGGTCAGGCCCTGGTCGTAGCGCGACCCGGACAGCTGGACGGCAGCGCGGTCGAGCACCTGCTTGACGCCGTAGAGCGCGTCACCCGGCAGGGCGGAGCGCGAGGCCCAGCCGAGGGCGCCGCCGACCACGAGCAGCGCCGCGGCAGCGGCCGCGACGTAGCGCAGCGGACGGGCCGCGACGCGCAGGACGGAGACGGTCCCGCCGGACGGGCCGGCGCCGCGGCGAGCGTCCGGAGCGCCCGTCGGGTCGGGCTCCGCGTCGGCGTCGGGGCTCGGGTACGCGTCGGTGGTCGGGTCAGCGTCGGTGCTCGGGTCGACGCCCTGGCGCCCGGCGCTCGTCGGGCTCACGGACTCGGGCGGGGAACCACCGTCAGCGGGTCCGCCGAGCGGGACGACCGGAGCAGCCAGGCCGCCGTCGTCCTCGAGGAGCCTGGCCCGCAGGTCCGCGACGAACTCGCGGCGCGGCGCGAGGCCCGCCTGGTCGATGGCGGTGACGGCGTGCACGACCGCGACGAGCTCGAGGATGCCCGGCTCGGTGACCCGCTCGCCCTCGAGGGCACGCTGGAGGAGGTCGGCGTCGGACGTGGGGCCGAGGTCCATCTCTCCTCCTTCGTTCTCGTGCGGTCAGGTGCTGCCGGAAGGTCGTACGGGTCGTGCGGTCAGTCAGGGCGCGTCGGGCCGACGCGGTGTCGTGGTCGCCGGGCCGGAGGAACCGGTGCGGCACCTGCCGTGGCTGGAGCCGGGCCGGTCGCCGGACCGGAGCCGGGCCGCACGTGCGGGTCGAGGCCCGGCACGCGGGACCGGCGGCGCGCGTCGGCCTCGGTGAGGCGCGGCGCGGTTGCGGGGTGCGGGTGGTGCGTCGTCTCGTGTCCTGCCCTCGGGGTCGGGGTCGCGTGCCCCACGGCGCCCGGGAGCGCGAGGGGCTGCGGTGCGGCCCCACACGAACCGTCCCGCTGCCGTGAGAACGACGCAGGTGCCGAGGGCGTTACGGGCCTCACAGGTCCACTCCCTCGAGGGTCTTGCGCAGCGCCCGGGTGGCCCGCAGCTGCAGCTGCTTGACCGCGCCCTCGGACTTGCCGAGGACCGTGGCCGTGTCGGCGAGGCTGAGGCCCTGCAGGAAGCGCAGGGTGATGCACTCGGCCTGGTCCGAGCCCAGGCCGCGGATGGCCTCGACGAGCCGTTCGTCGCGCAGCCGGGCGAGCACCTCGGCGTCGGGGGCGTCGACCCGCTCGTCGGCGTCGCGCATGTCGGCGGTGGTCACCTCGAAGCGGAACCGGGCCGACTTCACGTGGTCGGCGATGAGGTTGCGGGCGATGGTGACGAACCAGGCGGCGATGTCGCGGCCCTGCCACGTGAACGAGTCGATGCGGCGCATGGCCCGCAGGAACGTCTCGGACGTGAGGTCCTCGGCCAGCTGCCGGCTCGCGACGCGGACGAGGACGTAGCGGAAGACCGTGTCGACGTAGGCGTCGTACAGCTGCGCGAAGGCCTCGCGGTCGCCCCGCTGCGCCAGCTCGACGAGGGCGGCGATCCGGGCCTGCTCGACGACGTCGCGCTCGAGCGTCCGGGTGCCGCGTCCACCCCGGCCACCCGCGCCGGCAGCGCCGCCGGCGCCGCTACCCTCGGCGCCCGGGCCTCCCGCGCCGGCGCCGGAGAAGCGATCGCCCGCGCCGTCCTCGAGGGCTGCCCAGATGGCGTCGAGCGCCGAACGCCAGGACGGCAGGCGGCCCGGCGCGAGACGGCTGCCGGGCGAGGCCGCTCCGGTGGCGAGGGCAGGGTGCAGCGCGACCGCGGCCGGGAACGCCCCCGGCGCGGCCCCGCGCGGCTGCCGGTGGACCGGCGTCCTCCTCGGGCGCATCCGTCACAGTCTGACTGACGCGGCGCCCTCATGGCAGTCAGTTCGACCGGATGTGACCGATCTGCTACCGACGGGTAACGCGCGGGCCCCGGCCCTGCCGCGACCTAGAGTGGGCCCATGAGCACGTCCCCCGGTCCCGGCAGCAACGCGACGGACGCCGGCAGCCCCGGGCCGCCACCCCGCGTGCTCCTGCTCGGCCGCGCCGGCTGCCACCTGTGCGACGAGGCGAGGGCGGTCGTCGAGCGGGTCGCCGCGGACCTCGGCGTCGGGTGGCAGGAGCGCTCCGTCGACGACGACCCGGAGCTGCTGCGACGCTACGGCGAGCAGATCCCGGTGACCTTCGTCGACGGCCGCCGCCACGACTTCTGGCGGGTCGACGAGGCCCGGCTCCGGCGGGCTCTGGGCTGACCCGGTGGGGGACCGGTGCCCGGCCGGCGCCCTACGTCTGATAGGCCGGTCACGTCAACTTTGTGCATGCCTTCACAAACGTCTAGCCTGAACGGGTCCCCACGTGCTCCGCGTTCGTGCCGAACGCCCCAGCGAGAGGAGCCGGTGAGCAAGCGTGTCCGCCGACCCTGTCCTGCGTCGAGAGATCCCCGACGCAACCGTCGCGCGGCTCCCTGAGTACCTGCGGACGCTGTCCCGCCTGGCCGAGGACGGCGTGCTGTCGGTGTCGTCCGAAGAGCTCGCGGCCGAGGTCGGCGTGCGCTCGGCGCAGCTCCGCAAGGACCTCAGCCACCTCGGCTCCTACGGCGTTCGCGGCGTCGGCTACGACGTCGAGACGCTCGCCCTCGAGATCTCCCGGGCCCTCGGCCTCACCGAGGACTGGCCGGTCGCCATCGTCGGAATGGGCAACCTCGGTCACGCGCTCGCCTCCTACTCGGGCTTCGTCACCAAGGGTTTCCGCGTCGTCGGCCTCTACGACGACGACCCGGCCCTCGCCGACGAGGTCGTCGTCGGCGTCCGCATCCGTCCGCTCGCCGAGCTGTCCGAGCGCCACGCGGTGGACCCCATCGCGATCGGGGTCATCGCGACGCCGGCACCGGCCGCGCAGGCCGTCTGCGACGCCCTCGTCGGCGCCGGCATCAGCTCCATCCTCAACTTCGCGCCGGCGGTGCTCGCGGTCCCCGACGGCGTCCACGTGCGTCGCGTCGACCTGTCCACCGAGCTGCAGATCCTCGCCTTCCACGCCCAGCGCAAGGCACTGGCCGCCGGCGAGCTGCGATCGGCGGTGGCGCGGTGAGCCTGCTCGTCATCGGCCTGTCCCACCACACGGCGCCCCTGTCGGTGCTCGAGGCGCTGTCCGAGCGTCCCGACCGCGCGGCGGCCATCGCCGGCTCGCTCCTCGGCTCGGCGACTGCCTCCGAGGCGGTCGTCCTGTCGACGTGCAACCGCCTCGAGGTCTACGCCGAGGTCGCCGCGTTCCACCCGGCCGTCGCGGCGATCGGCGAGGCGCTGGCGCTGGCCGCCGGCATCGAGCAGCCCGAGAACACCGGGACGTCGTACGCGCCGCCCACCGACCCCACGGAGGCCCTCGCCGCGCGCGCCGAGTCCCTCGCCGACCACCTCTACGTCCGGTTCGACGACGCCGCGGTGGCGCACACCTTCACCGTCGCGTGCGGCCTCGACTCCATGGCCGTCGGCGAGGCGCAGGTCCTCGGCCAGATGCGCGACGCGCTCGCCGCGGCCCAGGCGCGCGGCCAGGTCGGCACGTCCCTGAACTCGCTGTTCCAGCAGGCCCTGCGGGTCGGCAAGCGGGCCCACTCCGAGACCGACATCGACCGCCACAGCGTCTCCCTCGTGCAGATCGCGCTCGAGCAGGCCGCCCAGGTGCTCGGGCCGCTCGAGGGGCGTGACGCCGCCGTCGTCGGCGCCGGGGCCATGAGCGGCCTGGCCGCCGCCACGACCCGTCGCAACGGCATCGGCCGGCTCAGCGTCGTCAACCGCACCCCGGATCGGGCGACGCGCCTCGCCGCCGCCACCGACGGCACCG
>NZ_JBNDHY010000041.1:0-31527 GCF_056755315.1 Monashia sp. HAY1-2A | reverse complement strand
CGTGACTGTTGTTACCGGTGGGACCTCGCGAGAGCGCCCATGGGGTCCCACGCCGGCAGGACGACCGGCTCGGCGTCGAGCGCCGCACGCAGCTCCTCCGGGAGCGCGTCGCGACGCACGGCGATCTCGAAGACGTGCTCGCCGAACCAGTTGTCGTTCATCGTCATGAACCCCTTGTCGCCCTTCTCGGTGCCCCAGCTGTTCTCGACGCGCCACCGACGCGGCACGTCCTCGACGAGGTCGACGCCGGTGAAGAGCATCGCGTGCGTCATGAGCGACTCGTGGTGCAGCAGGCGGTCGGCCTTGTCGAGGTCGGGTGTCGTGCCGTAGACGGCGGCGCGGTCGTAGAGGCCGGCGTCCCAGAGACCGAGGTCGGCGTTGGACATCTGACCGGTGTCGCAGCCGAACCAGACGGGTTCCCCGCCGACGATGGCGCGGGACGCGAGCGACTTCATGAGGTCTGTCTCGACGTTGAGGTAGGTGACCGGTGGGGCGCCGACGACGTTGCCCAGGTGCTCGACCGTGTACGTGCGGCCGTACGGGTTGGCCGGACGCGGGTCGTTGACGATGCAGACGTAGTCCGCGAGCGGCACGGTGACGTACGCCTCCGCGAACTCGAGGGGCGTCATCGTGCCCACGCGGTGGAAGCCCTTGTCGGAGTCCTTCCACTGCCACAGGAACGACTCGGGCGGAGTGCCGAGGTGGATGGACAGCAGCCGGTGCACCGTGGCGAGCACGTCCTCCTTGGCCTCGGCCAGCTCGTCCGGCGTGGCACCGGCGGCGACCCGGGCCCGCAGGTCGCGAGCGGCCTGGCGCAGCACCGTGGCGAGGTCACGGTTCATCGCGCGCGTGTTTCCGGAGGACGCGGTCTCCGGCATCGCGGTCTTCGGCACGAGCCCGTGCTTGAGGACGAGCGCGACGAACATGTTCCACTGCCCACCGTCCTCGCTCGGCGTCGCGAGCAGGTGGGCCACGGTGCGGTCGTCGACGTCGCGGTCGGCGGTGGCCAGGATCGACTCGAGCCAGTGGTTGGCCTTCTCCAGCTTGTCGAAGAAGAGCAGGTGGTTCTGCGAGAACTCGAAGTCCTTGACGCCGAGCTTCTTGGCCGCGCCGGCGCGCAGGAGGTTCGTGCCGGCGAAGAGCCAGCAGCGGCCGCTCTTCTCCTGCGACGTGGCGGTCCAGTCGTCGAGCAGGTGCGAGACCGAGTGGTCGATGCTCGTCACGACCCGGCGGTCGAGTGCGACGTCGTCGACCTGCGTCTTCGTGACCGCGTTCTGCAGGAGCCGCGCGGTGGCGTCGGCCTCGAAGGCCTTGGCGAACCGCTCGAGGACGTCGGGGGCGAGGTCACGGGGCATGCGGACTCCTTCGAGGAACGGGGTGGCGGTGCCTCGACCCTACGCCGCGGTCCGCTCCCCGGGGACAGTGCGGACGCGGCATCGACCGGTCTCGCGGTCAACCGTCGAGCGGGCGCTCCCAGAGCCGGGACGTCGACTCGAGCTTGTCGTAGACCCAGGGCCGCGTCTCCCCGGTCGGGCGGTACCCGAGGCTGTGCCAGAACGGGGCGGCGACGTCCGCGTTCGTGTCGACGACGGCCAGCCGCAGCGTGCCGACGTCGCCCCACTCGCGGGCGAGGCGCACGACCTCGTCGTGCATGGCGCGGCCGAGGCCACGACCCCGGGTGCTGGCGTCGACGAGCAGGAGTCCGACGAACGCCGTGCCGGGTGCCGGGTAGCCGTGCAGCACGTCGGCGGCCGCGACGAGCCGTTCCCCGTCGAACAGGCCGAGGACGTGTTTGTCGGCGGGGTCGAAGTCGGGCGGAACGATCGTCAGGGTCGAGTAGCCGTCGCTCGGTCCGGGCGGGTAGCCGGTGACGCGCTCGGCGTAGCCGGGGTCGGTCTCGAGGAGGGCCTGGAGCAGGTCGTCGTCGCCGGGTCGGTCGAGTCCACGGACGGTCCGGGTCATCAGTGCAGGCTAACGCGGCCGGCCCTCCGGCTCCGGGACACCACCGGCCCGTCGGACGCCGCCGCTAGGCTCGTTTCCGGACGTGATGCGTCCGGGACCGGAGGTCGACGTGCGCGACGAGACGAGCCCCACCTCGCGGGCGCTGCTCACCCTGGAGCTCATCCAGGGCAGTCCCGGCATCTCTGCGGACCGGCTCGCGGAGAAGCTCGACGTGTCCGAGCGGGCGGCCCGGCGCTACGTCGGCATCCTGCGTGAGGCCGGCATCCCCATCGAGTCCGAACGCGGACCGTACGGCGGCTACCGGGTCGGGCGCGGGCTGCGCCTGCCGCCGCTCGTGTTCAGCGCACCCGAGGCGCTCGGCCTCGTCATGGCCGTCCTCGACGGCCACCACGAGGCCGGCGACCCGACGGACCCTGTCGGCAGCGCGCTCGGCAAGATCGTGCGGGCGCTGCCCGAGCCGGTGGCCCGGCAGGCCGAGGCGGTACGGCGCACGACGGCACCCGCACCGGACCACGCAGCGGTGCGCCCGGACCCGGGCACGACGAGCACCCTCGTCGGGGCCTGCGCCGACCGGCTCGTCGTCCGCCTGTCGTACCGGTCCGAGGCCGGGTCCGAGTGGGACATGGAGGTCGAGCCCTGGGCCGTCGTCGTGCGCCACGGGCGTTGGTACGTGCTGTGTCGACGCCGCCCCGGTGGCGAGGTGCGCACGTTCCGCGTCGACCGGGTCCTTCGGGTCGTGGTGCTCTCCGACCAGTTCACCCCGCCGGTCGATCTCGAACCGGTCGCGATGCTCGAGGAGCACCTGTCGGTCGGGTGGGAGTACCTGACCGACGTCGTCGTCGACGCCCCGCTGGACACGGTGCGCGCGGCCCTGCCCCGCGGGCTCGGCCGGCTCGAGCCGGAGGGTGAGGATCGCACCCGGCTCGTCGGCTCGACGAGCAACCCCGTCTGGTACGCCGAGCAGCTGACGCGGCTTCCGGCGTCCTTCCACGTCGCGGAGGGTCCGGAGCTCCGGGAGGCAGTGTGCGTGCTCGGTCGCCGGCTGCTCGAGGCCGGGCACCCGGTCAACGGAGGCCAGCAGGCCGGGTAGCCCTCCTGGCGTCCCCGTCGGACCGGTTCCCGACGAACGACGTCCAGGCCACGGGAGGGGTGGCAGGGCGCATGCGGCGCGCCGACGAGCCACGGGGACCTCACCTCGCCCGCTCAGCATTGCTCCGCGTGGCGAGCCAAACGACGCCGCCCCGGCACGGCCCGCGGGTCCGGGCCCCGCCGCCCAGGCGCAGCCCATGGACCGGCCCGACGGCCCCACCCCGTCCCCGACCGGTTCGCCAGGCGGAGCAACGCCGACTGCCCGCGCACCCCGGCCCGCCCGAGGACTGGTTCGCCAGGCGGAGCAACGCCGACTGCGCACGCCAACCCGACCTCACCCCACCGCCGGTTCACCAGGCGGAGCAACGCCGACTGCGCACGCCAATCCGACCTCAGCCCACCGCCGGTTCACCGGGCGGAGCAACGCCGACGGCGCCCCGCACCCCGCCTCGTCCCGGGACCGGCTCGCCAGGCGGAGCAACGCTGAGCAGCGACGTCCCCGCCCACGCGACGCCGGAGGGCCAGCAGGACGGCGCGGCGCCGCGACCTGTAATCGCCTGTGTGGCAGGCTGTCCCATCGTGCCCCGCCGCTCCCGCCTGCTCGTCTCAGCCGCCACCGCCTCCGTGCTCCTCGGGGGTTGCGGGCTCCCGAACTCGAGCCCGTGGTCGCCCGGTGGGCGGCCACACGCGTCGACCCGCGTCGACGCTCACGGGACACTCCCGACGACGCCCGCGCCCGCGAGCACCCAGGTCACGAGCACTCCGGCCACGACACCGGCGCAGGCCCGCGCCGCCCTGGCCCTGCTCGACCGGCTGCCCGTCAAGGGCCGCGCGCCGAAGACCGGTTATGCCCGCGAGCAGTTCGGGCCCGCGTGGACCGACGACGTCGACGTGGCGGGTGGACACAACGGCTGCGACACGCGCAACGACGTGCTGCGCCGCGACCTCACCTCCGCGCGCGTGAAGCCGGGAACGCACGACTGCGTCGTGCTGTCGGGGCGTCTCGCCGACCCCTACACCGGACGCGTCATCCTGTTCCACCGGGGCGCGTCGACGTCGTCGCAGGTCCAGATCGACCACGTCGTGGCGCTGGGCGACGCGTGGGTCAAGGGCGCCCGGCGGCTGTCCGCGGCTCAGCGCACCGCCCTGGCCAACGACCCCCTCAACCTCCTGGCCGTCGACGGCCCCACCAACAGTGCCAAGCGGGACTCGGACGCAGCCTCGTGGCTCCCACCGAACCGCGCCTTCCGCTGCACGTACGTGGCGCGCCAGGTGGCGGTGAAGACCCGGTACCACCTCTGGGTGACTGCCGCGGAGAAGGCCCAGGTGTCACGCCTCCTCACCGCGTGCGCCCGCCCGCCAGGTGACTCGTGAGGCCACTCGCGAAGGTGACTCGTGAGGCGAGCGCCCGGCGCGCGAGAATGCCCGGCATGACCGACCCCGGGCGCGCTCGCGAGGCACGACAGCTCCTGGTCGCCCAGACCGGGCGCACCGCCACCGGCGCGCTGGAGGACCCCGCGCTCGTGGCCGCGGTCGTCGGCGTCGAGCGGCTCGTCGTCGCCACCGGCTCGACCGACGCGCAGACGCTGCGGGCTGCCCTCGAGGGCCGGACCGTCCCGGGCTCGGACGCCGCCGCGGTCGCGACCCTCGTCGCGGAGGCCGAGCGCCACGTGATCGCCGGACTGGCCCGGCGCGCCTCCGGCCAGTCGGTCGACGCCGGCGTCATCAACCCCGACGCCGGTACGTACCGGATGACGACCGACGCGACGCTGCTGCGTGCCGCCGTCCGCGCCGCACAGCGTTCCTTCGAGCAGATGCCCTACTACCGCGTGCGGTACGGCGAGAGGGGGTCGCGTTTCGCGAGCAGCGACTCGGCGTGGCTCATCTCACTGGCGCCCCTCGGCGAGGACCGGGCGACGCGTCAGGTGCGGTGGCTCTCGGGCGTGCTCGCCGGACGCGGCATGCCCTCGTGGTTGCTGGAGACCCACCTGCACGAGCTGGTCCTCGAGGTGCGGGCCGCCGTCGGCGACGACGCGGTCGGCGCCCTGCCCGCGGCTCGGGACGCCCTGGCAACGGGCCGTCGCCGTCACGTCGACGACGGCCTGCTCGTGCAGGCCGACGAGTGGGCCGTGTCGGCGCTCGGCGAGGCCCTGCCGGTGCCGCGCGCCGGGGCTCTCGTGGCCGCGGCGGCCGCCGACGACCTCGCCGGCGTCACCGCCGACGACCACTCGCTCATGGACTGGCTGACCGACCCCCAGCGCACGGACCCGTCAGCAGCCGCCGCGCTGCACGAGGTGCGTCGACGCATCCGGGCCGCCGCCCACCCCTGAGCCGGCGGCATCCCCGGGCACCGGACGGGCCTAGAAGTTCGTCGCCATGTTCTGGAACCGGCTGAAGTGGCCCTGGAAGGCGACGACGATGGTGTCCGTCGGACCGTTTCGGTGCTTGGCCACGATGAGGTCGGCCTCGCCCTCGCGGGGGCTGTCGCGCTCGTAGGCGGCCTCACGGTGCAGGAGGATGACCATGTCGGCGTCCTGCTCGATCGAGCCCGACTCGCGCAGGTCGCTCATCGCGGGCTTCTTGTCGGTGCGCTGCTCGGGGCCACGGTTCAGCTGCGAGATGGCGATGACGGGCACCTCGAGCTCCTTGGCGAGCAGCTTGAGAGCACGTGAGAACTCCGAGACCTCTTGCTGACGGGACTCGACGCGCTTGCCGCTAGACATGAGCTGCAGGTAGTCGATGACGACGAGCTTGAGGTTGTGCCGCTGCTTGAGCCGTCGGCACTTGGCCCGGATCTCCATGAGCGACATGTTGGGCGAGTCGTCGATGAACAGGGGCGCGTCGGAGACCCGGCCCATGGTCGAGGCCAGCCGCGTCCAGTCCTCCTCACGCATCGTGCCCTTGCGCATGTGCTGGAGCTGGATGCCGGCCTCGGCCGAGAGCATGCGCATGGTGATCTCGGTGCGGCTCATCTCGAGGCTGAAGACGACGGCGGCCATCTTGTGCTTGATCGCCGCCGACCGGACGATGTCGAGCCCGATCGTGCTCTTGCCCATGGCCGGTCGAGCGGCGATGACGATCATCTGACCGGGGTGCAGACCGTTGGTCAGGGCATCGAGATCGGTGAACCCCGTTGGGACACCGGTCATCTCGCCGGAACGGCCGGAGGCCACCTCGATCTCGTCGACCGTTGCCTCGATGATGTCGCCGATGGCGTGGTAGTCCTCGCCGCCGCGCTTGTCGGCGACGGCGTAGACCTCGGCCTGGGCCGCGTTGACGATGTCCTCGACGTCACCGCCGCCCTGGGCGTACCCCAGCTGGACGATGCGGGTGCCGGCCTCGACGAGGCGACGGAGGACAGCGCGTTCGGCGACGATCTGGGCGTAGTAGCCGGCGTTGGCGGCGGTGGGCACCGACGCGATGAGCTGGTGCAGGTAGGCCTGGCCGCCGACGCGGGTGAGGTCGCCGCGCTTGGTCAGCTCGTCCGAGACGGTGATGGCGTCGGCGGGCTCACCGCGCCCGTAGAGGTCGAGGATCGCGTCGTAGATGAGCTCGTGCGCGGGCCGGTAGAAGTCGGTGCCCTTGAGCTGCTCGACACAGTCGGCGATGGCGTCCTTGGACAGGAGCATGCCGCCGAGGACGGACTGCTCGGCGCCGACGTCCTGCGGCGGGAGCCGGTCGTCGGGCGGGCCCGCCTCACGTGTCGACGACGCGAACGCGCTGGTGCTCAGCTCGTCGAGCGACACGGACCCACCTTCCCCTGACTGACGGAACTACATCGGTGCAACTTCAGTAGACACCCATCCACCGACAGGCGCCGACAGGACCCGAGTCCGTCGAGTCGTGCCGCCCTCCCAAGAGCACCGACACACCGTAGGGCGGCTGCGGCGGCACGGACAACCTGGGGGCGGGGGCATCGTCTCCTGCCTGTGGACAACCGGTGGACGACGATCCGCGACACGCCGTCAACAGGTGTGGACAAGGTGTGTGCACAACTGTGGGGAGGCGTCCGCCCCGTCTCCGCACACCCACTCTGACCTGCGACGACGAGCGTCCACGGGGTGTGGAGGAGAGATTCCACGACCCTGTGGGGTTGTCCACAGAAGCTGGAGCTGCCACCCGTGAACAACTGCGGGGACTCCCTTTACCACCTCGTGGATCGTCGCGTGGTCGGTTCGGCCAGACCCGCGGCCGACGCGTCGTAGTAGTCGCGGTTGCGCAGCCCCGCCGCGGCCGCCTCGTCGAGGACGACGACGGCGTCGGCGTGCCACTGGATCACCGACGCGGGACACGACGCCGACAGCGGCCCCTCGACGGCCGCGGCCACGGCGGCCGCCTTGCCGGCGCCGGAGGCGACGAGGACGAGCCGACGCGCGTCGAGGACGGTACCGAGGCCCTGCGTGACGCAGTGGGTCGGGACGGCGTCGACGTCGTCGCCGAAGAAGCGGGCGTTGTCCCGGCGCGTGCGGTCCGACAGCCGCTTGACGCGGGTCCGCGAGGCGAGAGACGAGCCGGGCTCGTTGAACCCGAGGTGACCGTTGGCGCCGATGCCGAGGATCTGCACGTCGACGCCGCCCACGGCCAGAATCTCTCGTTCGTACTCCCTTGCCCCCGAGGCGAGCTCGCGTTCGGTGGTGCCGGACCCGTCCGGGACGTGGAGCCGCTCCGGGGGCAGCCCGAGCGGTTCGCAGACCTCACGCAGGAGCACCTGGCGGTAGGACTCCGGATGGCCCTCGGGCAGACGGACGTACTCGTCCAGGGCGAAGCCGTGGGCCCGTCGCAGGTCGAGCCGGCCGTCCTCGACGGCCCGCGAGAGCTCGGCGTAGAGCCCCAGCGGCGAGGACCCGGTCGCGAGCCCGAGCACGGGTTCGGGCCGCCCGGCGTCGGTGAGCCCGACCAGGACGACCTGGGCGGCGCGCCGGGCGACGTCGGCAGGCGTCGGCAGGACGATGACCTCCATCAACCCACCTGCTCGCAGGAGCGGCCGGTCCTGTCCAGCCGGGAGGCGGCGACGGCTGTCACCGTCATGAGGCGCTGCTGGGTCGTCATTCGTGGTGCCTTCCGGGAACGTGCGGTGGTGGCAGGGGCCGAGGGATGCGGGCGAGAGGATCCGGCGTGAGGGTCCGGGCGTGAGGCCCCGGGCGGGCCGGGAAGCGGCGGTTGGCTCAGCGTCAGGCGACGCCGAGCTGCTCCCAGAGGACGAGGACGGCGGCACCGCGCAGGACGATGTCGTCGGACCGGTCGGCGAGGCGGACGCTCAGGTCGGCCTCGGGCCGGGCGAGCAGGCGGGCACGGAGCGTCTCCTCCACGGCGTCCCGCAGCGCGCCTCCGACGAGGTGCTCGGGTCCGGACAGCACGACCTCGGACAGGTCGAGCGCGGCGACGACGGGAGCGAGGGCGATGCCGAGCCGCTCGCCGGCCTCCCGCAGGGGCGCCTCGTCGCCCGAGGTCGCGAGCGCCTTCTCCAGGTGCGGGGCGGACACCCACGTCTCGAGGCAGCCGACCTTGCCGCACCGACAGGGTGCGCCGCCGTCGGTGCCGACGGTGACGTGCCCGATCTCGCCGGCGGCGAAGTGGGCCCCGCGGACGCGGTGGCCGCCGACGATGACACCACCACCGACGCCGCGACCGATCTTGACGAGCACGAGGTCGTCGCCGCCGTCGCCGAGCGTGTAGTGCGCGTGCACGGCGGCGTCGGCGTCGTTGACGATGAAGACGGGCAGGTCGGTGGCACCGGCGACGACGTCGCGCAGGGGCACGTCGGTCCAGCCGAGGTTGGGCGCGGTGTCGATGGCGCCCTCGGGGCCCACGATGCCGGGCGTGCCGATGCCGATCCCGAGGATCGGCGCCGTCGCGGCCCCGACGAGCTCGTGGACGAGGTCGAGCACGGAGTCGAGGACGGCCTGGCCGGAGTCCTCGCCGATGGGGCGCTCGGCGCGCACGAGGATGGTGCCGTCGAGGTCCATGACGGCGCCGCGGAGCACCTCGTGGGCCGCGAGGTCGACCCCGATGGCCTGCAGGCCGGTGCGGTTGACGTCGACGAGCAGGGCCGGCTTGCCGGGGCGCACCTCGTCGGAGGGGCCGAGCTCGACGGCGTGGCCGCTGTCGACGAGCTCGGCGACGAGGTCCGAGACGGTCACCTTGCTCATGCCCAGACGGCGGGCGAGGTCGGCACGGCTCATCGCGCCGACCGAGTAGAGCAGCTGGAGCACGAGCGACAGGTTGTGCCGGCGGCCGTGAGCGGGGAGCACGGCGGTGCGCGGGGACACGCGTCCGGCGCGGGGCGGGGCGGTCGTCATGGAGGTTAGTAAACTTTACGAACTTCCATGTCCGCAAGGCCCCACACGACAGATCCGCCCGCCCGGACGGCCGTCGCGGCCCGCCAACGCGCTGCCCGACGGCGGGGCGACATACCCTCGGAGCATGTGCCGCAACATCCGACAGCTCCACAACTTCGAGCCGCCCGCCACGAGCGACGAGGTCCGCGCCGCCGCCCTCCAGTACGTGCGCAAGGTGAGCGGCAGCACCCGGCCCAGCCAGGCCAACCAGCACGCCTTCGACGAGGCCGTCGAGGCGATCGCCCACGCCACCCAGCACCTGCTCGACCACCTGACGACGAGCGCCCCGCCCAAGGACCGCGACGTCGAACGCGAACGGGCCCGCGCCCGCAACGCCGTCCGCTTCGGCACCCCGGCCTGACGGCCGACGCCGGCGGGCGGGCGCCGTGGGCATCTGGGCCGAGCAGGTGACGCCGCGCCTCGTCGCGGCCGGTGGCGAGGACGAGTCCATCAGGGCACTGCGCGCCCGCGCCTGCGAAGGTCTGCGCGGTGACGTCGTCGAGCTCGGGTTCGGCAGTGGCCTCAACGTCGGCTTCTACCCGGACGCCGTGACGCGCATCGTCGCGGTCGAGCCCTCGGACCTGGGGTGGCGGCTGGGCGCCGGGCGACGCTCGCGCAGCTCGGCCCCCATCGTCCGCGGCGACCTCGACGGGCAACGCCTCAGCCTCCCGGACGCCAGCGTCGACGCGGTCCTGTCGACCTTCACCCTGTGCACGATCCCGGACGTGACGGCGGCCCTCGACGAGGTGCGGCGCGTGCTGAAGGAGGGCGGCACCCTGCACTTCCTCGAGCACGGCGTCGCCCCGGACGAGGGCGTGCGTCGGTGGCAGCGCCGTCTCGAGCCCCTGCAGAGGCGCCTGTTCGACGGGTGCCACCTGACGCGTCCGATCGACCGGCTCGTCGAGGGGTCCGGACTGGCCCTCGTCGAGGTCGAGCGGGCGTATGCGCCCCTGCCCCGCCTCATGCGCCCGTGGGTCTTCGGCTACCTCGGCCGCGCCGTCAAGCGCTCACGCTTCGATCACGGGCCGGCGGCGTCGGACCCGGCCGCTACCGTGGAGCAATGAGGACCGGACCGCACCCCGCCCTGGCCTCGGAGGTGCGGACCGTTCTGCTCGCCGGCGCCGACGCGGAGCGCGCCGCGGGCCAGCAGCGCTACATGAAGTCGGCGCTGCCGTACGCCGGCCTCACCTCGCCCCGGCTCAAGGCTGCACTGACTCCCCTCCTGCGCGACCCCGGCCTCCGGATGGAGTCGCGCGAACAGTGGCAAGCCACCATCGAGCAGCTCTGGCGCACCGCCACCCTCCGTGAGCAGTGGTACGCCGCCCTCGCCCTCGCGCGTCACCCGGGGTATCGGCACTGGGTCGACAGCGACGCGATGCCGTTGTGGGAGAGGCTGATCCGCGCCGGCGCCTGGTGGGACGTCGTCGACGACATCGCGACCCACCTCGTGCGCGACACGCTCGCCGGCGCTCCGCAGGTCGAGGGGTTGCGGATGCGCGACTGGTCCGGCAGCGACTCGATGTGGGTGCGGCGAGCCTCGATCATCTGCCAGGTCGGTGCGGGGCCGCGCCTCGACCAGGACCTGCTCACCGCCACCATCGAGGCGAACATCGCGGACCGGGACTTCTTCATCCGCAAGGCGATCGGCTGGGCGCTGCGCGACCACGCGCGCCACGACCCCGCGTGGGTGCGCGCCTTCGTGTCCACGCATCCCGGCCTGTCCGGACTGTCCCGCCGCGAGGCCCTCAAGCACCTCGGCCCGCCCACGCTCGACGCCCCGTCCGCCGCCCGGGTGGCGCAGGCATGAGCCCCCCCGCACCGACGACGCACCGTCGCGACATCCTCCGGCTCGCCGTCCCGGCGTTCCTGGCCCTCATCGCCGAGCCGCTCTTCCTGCTGGCCGACTCGGCGATCGTCGGCCACCTCGGCACGGCGCAGCTGGCCGGACTCGGGGTGGCGAGCGCGGCTCTCGTGACCGCCGCCGGCATCTTCGTCTTCCTGGCCTACGGCACGACGAGCGTCGTCGCCCGCCACCTCGGCGTCGGCGACGACCGCGCGGCCATCGGCGCCGGCATCGACGGCCTGTGGCTCGCCCTCGGCCTCGGCGCGGGCACGGCGGTGCTCACCGCCCTCGCGGCCCGCCCGATCTGTGCCGCGTTCGGCGCGTCGCCGGAGGTCCTCGAGCAGGCGACGACGTACCTGCGCATCTCCGCGCTCGGCCTGCCCGCGATGCTCGTGGTGCTCGCCGTCACCGGCGTGCTCCGCGGGCTCCAGGACACGACGACCCCGCTCGTCGCGTCGGTCGTCGGGTTCGGTGCGAACCTCGCACTCAACCTCACCTTCGTCTACGGGTTGCACTGGGGCATCGCCGGATCCGCCTGGGGCACCGTCATCGCCCAGACCGGCATGGCAGCGGGGCTCGTCACCGCCCTGCTCGTCAAGGCGCGTGCACGCCACGCCAACCTGCGGCCCCATCCGGGACGCGTCCTGGCCGCTGCGCGCACCGGCGTCCCGCTGCTCGTGCGTACGCTCGCCCTCCGCGCCACGCTGCTCCTCACGACGTGGGTGGCCGCGTCGCTCGGCGACGTCACCCTCGCAGCGCACCAGGTCGCGATGACGGTGTGGTCGTTCCTCGCCTTCGCCCTCGACGCGCTGGCCATCGCGGCCCAGGCCATCACCGGCCGCGCCCTCGGCGCGGGTGACCGCGAAGGCGTCCGCGTCGCCATGGGCACGATGGTCCGCTGGGGGGTGTGGGGCGGCCTCGCGGTCGGCCTCGTCGTGACGGCGCTGCACGGCGTCCTGCCGGCTCTGTTCACCGGCGACCCCGCGGTGCGCGACGCGCTCGGCGCGGCCCTCGTCGTCGTCGGACTCGGCCAGGCGGTGGCCGGCTACGTCTTCGTCCTCGACGGCGTGCTCATCGGCGCCGGCGACGGCCGCTGGCTGGCCGGGGGCATGGTCGTGACGCTCCTCGCCTACCTGCCGGTGGTCCTCGCGGTGCGGGCGGTGGGGCCGACCGGCTCGGCGGTGCACGACGTCGTCGTCCTGTGGCTCGCGTTCACGCTGTTCATGGTGGTCCGCGGTGCCGGCCTGTGGTGGCGGGGCCGCCAGGACGACTGGATGGTCGTCGGCGCGACGTAGCGCCAGATGGCGCCAGGTAGCGCGAGGTAGCGCCTTGGAGCGCCGCGTCGAGCCTCGTACGCGCCTCGGGTGCCGGTCCCTTCGCCCACGCCCGAGGGCCGGCGCCGGTCAGGTGTTCCCGTGACGGTTGGCCCGACGCGTCAGCCACGCCTTCTTCGCCGCTGCGCTGCGACGCCGTCGGCTCGCCTCCCGCTGCTGCTCGGCCCGACGCTCGGCCGCCTCGGCCCGACGCCGAGCGGCGGCCACCCGACGACGTTCCCGCTCGAGCACCGCCTCCGAGCGCACCGGCCACACGTAGGGCAGGTCCGGTGGCACGTCCGGGAAGAGCGGCCGGTAGTGCTCGGGGTCCTTGCGCACGAGCGCGGAACGGTGGCTGCGAACCACCTCGTCGTCGAACAGCCAGGGCGGCAGCCCACCGCCCGCGCGCAGCTGCTCGTAGCCGCGCAGCCGCGTGACGCCGGCAGCCCTCAGGTCCGCGACGATGGTCGCCGCGCACGAGTCGTCGAAGCCGCGCGCCACCCACTCCTCGCACATCGCCAGGCCGTAGCGGCCGAGCGCCTCCTCGTAGCCCTTCCACATGAGGACCGCCGGGTGCGACGCCCACGCGTACCCCGGCACGGTGAGCGCCCGGACGATCTGGATGACCTCGACACGCTGCTTGCCGAGCCGACGCTGGTCGAGCGCGCGCGCCGTGGCCGCGAAGTCGGGGTGGGGCACGAAGGTCTGCACAGGGCTCCTGCCGGTCGTACGGACGTGGCGTCGGCGACGACGCGACCCCAGCGGCATACCCACGGCGGGCCCTGCCCGCCCGGGCCACGTCCCGGTCGGGGTCCAGGTCCAGGTCCAAGGTCCAGGTCCAAGGTCCAAGGTCCCAGGTCCAAGAGAACTGCTACGGGCTTCCCAGCCTTCTTTAAGGTCGGCCGGTCATAGTCGTTCTCGTGAGTTGCTCCTGTGCGACTCGGTGACCTCCTCCCCCTGTCGGGTCACCGTGTCAAGGGCACCCGCCCCCGCTGGTCGAGTTCGGCGACGTGACCAGCGGGGGCGGGTTTTTCTCTGCCCCGGGACGCTCGAGGGCGGGACGGCCGGCCCCTGGGTCGGCTGCGCCGCGCCGAACCCGCCGGCTCACTCCACGACGGCGACGTCGGACAGCAACGCGCTCACCTCGGCGGTCGTCGGCATCGCGGTCGAGCACTCGAGCCGGCCGGCCACGATGGCGCCGGCGACGCTCGCGAAGTGCAGGACCCGCTCGAGGTCCCAGCCGGCGAGGAGCCCGTGCACGAGAGCGCCGCCGAAGGCGTCCCCGGCACCGAGGCCGTTGACGACCTGCACCGGGAAGGGCGCGACGCGCACCGTGGCGCCGGGCGTCATGGCGAGGACGCCGCGCGGACCGAGCTTCACGACCGCGAGCTCGAGGCCGGCCTCGATGAGCGCCCGGGCGGCACGCTCGGGGTCGCGCTCACCGGTGGCCACCTCGCACTCCCCGACGTTGCCCACGGCGACGGTGACGTGGGCGAGCGCCTGGCGCACGAGGTGGGGTGCGTCCTGCGGACGTGGCCAGAGCGTCGGGCGGTGGTCGAGGTCGAGGATGGTGAGGGGGCGGCGGCCGCGCTCGCGCCACGCGGTGAAGTGCGCCTCGCGGCTCGGCTCCTGGCTCAGCCCGGTCACGGTCGACCAGTAGACCTCGGCATCGCGAATCGCTTGCAGTGGCAGGGATTCCGGGGTGACGAGCAGGTCCGGCGCGATCGGGTACCGGTAGAACCAGATGGGAAAGTGGTCCGGAGGGAACACCTCGCAGAAGGTGACCGGCGTCGGGGGTCCGCCGACGACCGTCTGGACGTAGGCGTCGTCGACCCCGAGCTGGAGCAGCTCGCGGTGCACGTACCGGCCGAACGCGTCGTCGGCGGTGGCGCTGACGAGCGCGCTGCGGCGGCCGTGGCGGGTCGCGGCGACGGCCACGTTGGCGGCGCTGCCACCGAGGAACTTCTCGAACGTGCGGACCTCGTCGAGGGTCACCCCGTGCTGCAGTGGATAGAGGTCCACGCCGACGCGGCCGATGGCCACGAGGTCGTGACTCGCGCGGCGGGCGTCCTCGCCCCGGGGCTCCTGCGCCGGTCCCATGGGACAACGCTAGACGCGGCAAGCCGGACCGGCACCCCCTCGACGAGGGCGAGGCGATTCGCCCCGTTCCGGCCCGGTCCGCGGTCACGGAATGGTCACGAGTCTTGACGGTCGGCCGGAACCGGCTCCATCCTCTCCCGTGAGAGCGCTCTCACGGCCGTTCCTCCCGCAGGGAGAGCGCTCCCACACCCACACTGGGCAGAGACCGAAGGAGCTCTCCGATGACAGCCCGCACCACCCGCACCGGCATCCGCCTGACGCGTCCCCGGAACGTCGCGCTCGCCACCCTCACCGTCGGACTGCTGGCGCTCACCGCGTGCAGCTCGGGCAGCGCCGACAACGGACCCGCGACCCAGGCGGGCGGGGCCGGTGGCCCGGTCACCCTGACCCTCGCGACCTTCAACCAGTTCGGCTACGAGGACCTCATCCCCGAGTTCGAGAAGACCCACCCGAACATCAAGGTCACCCACAAGAAGGCCGCCACCTCCAACGAGGCGCGCGACACCTTCTTCACCCGCCTCTCGGCCGGAAGCGGCATGGCCGACGTCGAGGCGGTCGAGGTCGACTGGCTCCCCGAGATGCTCCAGTACTCCGACAAGTTCACCGACCTCAACAGCCCCGACGTGCAGGGCCGCTGGCTCGACTGGAAGGCCAAGGCGGCCACCGACGCCGACGGCCACCTCATCGGCTACGGCACCGACTCCGGTCCCGAGGCCATCTGCTACCGCAGCGACCTGTTCAAGAAGGCCGGCCTCCCGAGCGACCGGGCAGCGGTCGCCAAGCTGTTCGGCACGACGTGGGACAGCTACTTCGCCGCCGGAAAGCAGTTCGCAGCGAAGTCCAAGGTGCCGTTCTTCGACAGCATCGGCGCCACCTACCAGGGCATGGTCAACCAGGTCCAGGCCGCCTACGAGAACCCGGCCGACGACAGCATCACCGCCACGGACAACCCCGAGGTCAGGAAGCTCTACGACCAGGTCGTCCAGGCCGGCATCACCGACGGCCTCTCGGCCAAGCTTCAGCAGTGGGGCGACGACTGGACCGCCTCGTTCCAGAAGGACGGGTTCGCCACGATGCTCTGCCCCGGCTGGATGGTCGGCATCATCGAGGGCAACGCCAAGGGCGTCAAGGGCTGGGACGTCGCCAACACCTTCCCCGGTGGCGGCGGCAACTGGGGTGGCAGCTACCTCGTGGTGCCCAAGCAGAGCCAGCACCCCAAGGAGGCCCAGGAGCTCGCCGCCTGGCTGACCGCGCCCGAGCAGCAGGTCAAGGCCTTCAAGAAGGTCGGCGCGTTCCCGAGCCAGAAGGCCGCGCTCGACAGCCAGGACCTCCTGTCCTTCAAGGTCGCCTCGTTCAACGACGCCCCCACCGGGCAGATCTTCGCCGACCGCGCCAAGGCCGTCACGGTCTCGCCCTACAAGGGCGCGCACTACTTCGCCATCAACGACGCCATGCAGCAGGCCCTGACCCGCGTCGAGCAGGGCACGGCACCCCAGGCGTCGTGGGACACGTGGGTCGCCGACGTCAAGGCGCTCGGCTGACGCCGGCCAGACCCTCCGACACGTGGGCGGCCCGGTGACCACACCCGGCACCGGGCCGCCCGCCCGACGAAGCGGACCGCCCATGACCGTCCAGTCCCCCGCCCAGCGTCAGCCCAGCACACCCGGCACACCGGGCACGCCCGGCGCCTCCGATGCGCCCGGCGCGCCCGGTGATGCCGGGCGCCTCATGGAGGCGTCACCCGGTCAGCCGGTGGGCGTCGTGGCGCGTTCCCCCCTCGCACCGCGCGCCGGCTGGCGCCGCCGCCTGACCCGCGTCGACGAGAAGGCGTCCCCCTACGCGTACGTCAGCCCGTTCTTCGTCCTCTTCGCCGTCGTGGGGCTGTTCCCCCTGCTCTACACGGCGTACGTCTCGCTGCACCGGTGGAGCCTCATCGGCGGGCAGGGCGACTTCGTCGGCCTGAAGAACTACACCGACGTCCTGGCCCAGCCCTACTTCTGGAACGCGCTGAAGAACACGCTGAGCATCTTCCTGCTCTCCAGCGTCCCCCAGGTCGTCGCGGCGCTGCTCATCGCCGCGGCCCTCGACAGCGGGCTGCGGGCCCGCACCTTCTGGCGCATGGGCGTCCTGCTGCCGTACGTCGTGGCCCCCGTCGCGGTCGCCCTCGTCTTCAGCGACCTCTTCGGTGACCGGTTCGGCCTCGTCAACCACCTGCTCGGCCTCGTCGGCCTCGACCCGGTGCAGTGGCACAAGGACGTCCTGCCGAGCCACCTGGCCATCGCGACCATGGTCAACTTCCGCTGGACCGGCTACAACGCGCTCATCTTCCTCGCCGCGATGCAGGCGATCCCGCGCGACTACTACGAGGCCGCCCTCATCGACGGCGCCGGACGCATCCGCACCTTCTGGGCGATCACCGTCCCGCAGCTGCGCGCGACGATCATCTTCGTCGTCATCACCTCGACGATCGGCGGCCTGCAGATCTTCGACGAACCACGGATGTACGACCAGTACGGGCTCGGCGGCGCCAACCGCCAGTGGCAGACGCTGACGCTCTACCTCTACCAGCTGGGCTGGACGCAGAAGAACTTCGGCCGCGCGGCCGCCGTGGCCTGGATGCTCTTCCTCGTCGTCGTCCTCTTCGCGGTCCTCAACTTCCTCGTCACCCGCCGGATCGCCTCGAAGGGATCACGATGAGCACCCCGACCCTGCGCCGCAGCACGGCGCTCGTGCGCCGCACCCAGGCCGGCCCCGCGGCCTACGCCTTCCTCGCCGTCGTCCTCGTCGCGTCGGCGTTCCCCCTCTGGTGGTCCTTCGTCATCGGCAGCAAGGACGCCGCCGCGATCGTGCGCGACCCGTACTCGTTCGTACCGGGCGGGCACTTCCTACAGAACGCGGCGACGGTCGCCGCGTCGATCCCCTTCTGGAAGGCGCTCGGCAACAGCATCGTCGTCAGCTCGACGGTGGCGCTGCTCGTCGTGCTCTTCTCGGCCCTGGCCGGCTTCGCCTTCGCCAAGCTGCGCTTCCGGGGGCGCACCGGACTGCTCGTCTTCGTCGTCGCGACGATGGCCGTGCCGACGCAGCTGGGCATCGTGCCGCTGTTCATCGTCATGAGCCGGCTCGGCTGGATCGGCAGCCTCTGGGCGGTCATCCTGCCGAGCGCCGTGAGTGCCTTCGGCGTCTTCTGGATGACGCAGTACCTGCAGGAGGCGCTGCCGGACGAGCTCATCGAGGCGGCGCGCGTCGACGGTGCCTCGACGCTGCGGACCTTCTGGTCGGTGGCGCTGCCCGCGGCACGGCCCGGCGCCGCGATGCTCGGCCTGTTCACCTTCATCGCGACGTGGACCAACTTCTTCTGGCCCTTCATCATCCTCGACCCCGGCAACCCCACCCTGCCGGTCGCCCTGCAACAGCTGCAGGCCGCCTACTTCGTCGACTACTCGCTCGTGCTCAACGGCGTGGTGCTCATGGCGCTGCCCCTCATCGTCCTGTTCGTCTTCGCCGGCAAGCAGCTCGTGTCCGGCATCATGCAAGGAGCAGTCAAGGGATGACCGCCCCCACCACGTCCACCCAGACCAGCCAGACCATCCAGCCCACGGGCGACCGCTCCCTCGCCAGCGCGAACCATGCTGTCGCGCAAGGTCGCCCGGTGCCGGAGGACTTCGTCGTCGGCGTCGCGACGGCCGCCTACCAGATCGAGGGCGCGCGGCACGAGGACGGTCGGCTCGACTCGATCTGGGACACGTTCTCGCACACCCCCGGCGCCGTCGTCGACGGCGACACGGGTGACGTCGCCTGCGACTTCTACCACCGGTTCCCCGAGGACATCTCGCTGATGCGCCGGCTCGGACTGCAGTCCTACCGGTTCTCGACGTCGTGGTCGCGCGTCGTGCCCGACGGCCGCACGGTCAACCCGGCCGGTCTCGACTTCTACGAGCGGGTCGTCGACGAGCTGCTCGCGGCCGGCATCGCGCCGTGGCTGACGCTCTACCACTGGGACCTGCCCCAGGCCCTCGAGGACCGCGGCGGGTGGACCTCCCGCGAGACGACCGACCGCTTCGTCGAGTACGCCGCGGCCGTCCACGACCGTCTCGGCGACCGCGTCCGCACGTGGACGACCCTCAACGAGCCCTGGTGCTCGGCCTTCCTCGGCTACACCGCCGGGATGCACGCGCCCGGCCGTACCTCGGTGCGCGACGGCCTCGCCGCCGCCCACCACCTCCTTCTGGGGCACGGCCGCGTCGTGGAGGAGCTCCGCGCCCGGGACGCGTCGCTCGAGCTCGGTCTGACCCTCAACTTCACCGTCGCCGACCCGCTCGACCCCACCGACCCCCGCGACGTCGACGCGGCCCGACGCGTCGACGCCCAGATGAACCGCGTCTTCCTCGACCCGGTGTTCCGTGGCGCCTACCCCGCCGACCTGCTCGAGGACGTGCGCGGCCTGGGCCTCGAGGAGCACGTGCGCGACGGTGACCTCGCCGTCATCTCGACGCCGATCGACGTGCTCGGCGTCAACTACTACAACGGCGAGGCCGTGGCGCACTGGGAGCCTCCGGTGGCCCTCGATGCCAACGTCAACGGCGGCCGCCACACCCGCTCGCCCTTCCCCGCGGCGGACTCGGCGTTCCGGCACCCCCGCGGCCTGCCGGTCACCGCGATGGACTGGGAGATCCAGCCCGACGGCCTGACGCGCCTGCTGCACCGCCTGCACGACGAGTACACCGGCCCGGCGGGGGTCCCGCTCCACGTCACCGAGAACGGCGCGGCCTTCGACGACGTCCCCGACTCCGACGGCTTCGTCGACGACGCCGACCGCGTCGCCTACGTGCGGGCCCACCTCGGCGCCGTCCTCGACGCCGTCGAGGCGGGCGTGCCGGTCCGTGGCTACTTCTACTGGTCGCTGCTCGACAACTTCGAGTGGGCGTGGGGCTACGCCAAGCGCTTCGGTATCGTCCGGGTCGACTACGACACCCAGGTGCGGACGCCGAAGGCGAGCGCCCTCGACCTCGCCCGGGTCATCGCGAGCCGGGTCCTGCCGACCGGCCACCCTGCGGACGCCGAGGCGGTCGACGCCGCCGGAGCCGAGACTGGGACGAGGACCGACACCGACGAGCAGGACCGGCCCCGCCGGCCGGCAGGAGACACCGAGGCATGAGTGACGGCACGGCCACGCGACCGACCACGGGCGTGGGCGCCGCATCCGAGCGCCCGACGCTCGAGGCGGTCGCGCGCGTTGCCGGCGTGTCGCGGGCGACGGTGTCGCGCGTCATCAACGGGTCCCCGAGGGTCAGCCCGGACGTGCTCGCCGTCGTCGAGAAGGCCATCGCCGAGCTGAACTACGTCCCGAACCGGGCGGCCCGCTCGCTCGTGGCACGGGCCACGATGTCGATCGCGCTCGTCGTGCCCGAAGATGCCCACCGGTTCTTCGGCGACCCCTACTTCGCCGACGTCGTGCAGGGCATCAGCGACCGCCTCGACGCGAGCGAGTACGTGCTCAACCTGCAGCTGACGCATCCGAGCAGCCCGTCGGACAAGACGCGTCGGTACCTGCTCGGCGGGAACGTCGACGGGGCCATCGTCGTGTCGCACCACTCCGGCGACCACTTCCTGGCCTCCCTCGGCCGCTCGCTGCCGGTCGTGTTCGGTGGCCGGCCGCTCGGACAGGTGGCCAACCCGGCCGACTACTACATCGACGTCGACAACCGGCTCGGCGGCGTCCAGGCCACCCGGCACCTCGTCGAGCGCGGGTACCGGCGCATCGCGACGATCACCGGACCGACCGACATGCCGGCCGCCGTCGACCGCGAGCAGGGCTGGCGCGACGCGATGCGGGAGGCGGGGCTGTCGGACGAGCGGCTCGTCCACGGCGACTTCACCGAGGCCGGCGGCATCCGGGCCGGCCTCGCCCTCGTCGACCGGTTCCCCGACGTCGACGCCGTGTTCGTCGCGAGCGACCTCATGGCGAGCGGTGTGCTGCTCGCCCTCGAGGAACGCCGGCTGCGGGTGCCCCAGGACGTCGCCGTCGTCGGGTTCGACAACAGCAAGTACGCCACGCGCGGCAAGGTGCGGCTGACGACCGTGGCGCAGCCGGCCCAGGAGATGGGCGTCGTCATGGCCGACACGCTGCTGCGGCTGCTGGCCGGCGAGGAGGTCGAGCGCATCCGGGTCCTCGGCACCGAGCTCGTCGTGCGCGACTCGACCTGACGCCCTCGACCGGTGTGATGGCCCCTGCCGCCCGCCGACCCGTGCCGCCTGCCGACCCGCGACGCCTGACGAGGCGTCGGATCCCAGCGACCCGGACACGGGGGACACGGCGAAGGGGCCGGGAACCGCGTCGTGCGGTTCCCGGCCCCTTCGGCCGTGCAGTGCCTGGGTCAGGCGGAGACGACGTCGAACTTCAGCGTCGCGGAGACCTCCGGGTGCAGGCGGACGGTGGCCTCGTAGGAGCCGGTCGTCTTGATGGCCTGCTTGACCTCGATCTTGCGCTTGTCGAGCTCGGGACCACCGGCGGCCTTGACCGCGTCGGCGATGTCACCGTTGCTGACGGCGCCGAAGAGGCGGCCGGACTGGCCGGCGCGGGCCTCGACCGTGACGGCCGTGGCCTCGAGCTGGCCCTTGATGCCCTTGGCGGTGTCGAGATCCTTGATCGAGCGGACCTCGCGGCCCTTCGTCAGGGCGTCGACCTGCTTCTGCCCGCCCTTGGTCCACGGGGTCGCCAGACCGCGCGGGAGCAGGAAGTTGCGGCCGTAACCGTCCTTGACCTCGACGACGTCACCGGCAGCACCGAGGCCGGTGACCTCGTGCGTGAGGATGAGCTTCATATCTGTTCTCCTGGTTCTCGAGCGGAACGGACTCAGCGAGCCGAGCTCGAGTAGGGCAGCAGGGCCATCTCACGGGCGTTCTTGACGGCCGTGGCGATGAGACGCTGCTCCTGGACGGACACCCCGGTCACGCGACGCGCGCGGATCTTGCCGCGGTCGGAGATGAACTTGCGCAGCAGCGCGGTGTCCTTGTAGTCGATGTTCTCGACCTTCGCCGCCTTGAGCGGGTTGGCCTTCTTCTTGGGCTTGCGCACAACGGGCTTTGCCATCGTGGTGCTCTCCTTCGTGATGAGAGCCCGGGGTCTGCGCCCCGGGATGGGTCTTCGATCTCTGGTGTGGTGCCGCGCGAGGCGGCGGATGCCGGTCGGGCCGGCGACGGGATCCGCTTCGGATCAGCGACCGATCAGCGTCCGATCAGAACGGCGGCTCGTCGTAGCTGGGGGCCTGGCCCCAGCCACCACCTTGGTTACCGCCGCTCGGCTGACCACCCTGGCCACCCTGGGCACCGCCGGGAGCACCCCAGCCGCCGCCCTGCTGGCCGCCACCCTGTCCACCCTGGCCACCACCGGTCGCCCACGGGTCCTCGGCCTGACCGCCACCCTGGCCACCGCTCCAGCCGCCGCCCTGCTGGCCGGCCCCGAAACCGCCTCCGCCGCCACGCTGGGTCTTGTTGACCTTCGCGGTGGCCGAACGGAGCGAGGGACCGATCTCGTCCACGTCCATCTCGACGACGGTGCGCTTCTCGCCTTCCTTCGTCTCGTACGACCGGGACTTGAGGCGACCCGAGGCGATGACACGCATGCCGCGCTGGAGCGACTCGGCGACGTTCTCCGCCGCGTCGCGCCAGATGGAGCAGCGCATGAACAGCGTCTCGCCGTCCTTCCACTCGTTGCTCTGGCGGTCGAACATCCGGGGCGTCGAGGCCACCGTGAAGTTCGCGACCGCTGCACCCGACGGCGTGAACCGCAGCTCGGGGTCGGCGGTCAGGTTGCCGATGATGGTGATGACGGTGTCGCCTGCCATGGATCAGTCCTTCGCTGGGTGATCGGAGCGAACGCTCGGGGGCTGGGACTCGGTGGTGAGCCCGAGGGTGATCGCGCGGGTGTGATCAGCGGGTGATCAGCGCGTGCGTGATCGGTGCGTGGTCAGGCGCCGGGGCGGAGCAGCTTGGTGCGCATGATCGACTCGCTGAGGTTCAGCTGACGATCGAGCTCCTGGGCGACGGCCGGCTCGGCGGTGAAGTTGACGACGGCGTAGATGCCCTCGGACTTCTTCTTGATGTCGTAGGCGAGGCGACGACGGCCCCAGATGTCGACGTTGTCGACGCTGCCACCACCGTTCTTCACGACGGTCAGGAAGCGGTCCATCGTCGTGCCGACGGTGCGCTCCTCGGTCTCGGGGTCGAGGATGACCATGAGTTCGTACTGACGCATGCTTCTAACCCACCTCCTCTGGTCTCGGCGGTCACGGGTCGTTCCCGTGACAGGAGGGTTGCAAACGTCCCGCCGCGAGCCTCGGGTCACAGCCAAGCAGATGGGGCCGACAGGTGTCGGGCTTCTCCACAGGCCACCGGGGCGCACGGCGAACCCGGCAAGACTACCCGGCGGGCCGGGGTCCGCGGAAATCGGACGTCAGGCGAAGCGGACGATGAGCCGGTCCTCGGCGCCGACCAGCGGGCCGGCGAGGTCGTCGTGCTCGGGCGCCGGGTCCTCGGCCGTGCCACGGCGTCCCCACCGGTCACGGGCCCGCAGCCAGGCCACGGCCACGAGCCACAGCACCGCGACGACCCGCAGCATCGAGAAGAGGGAGTACCAGGCCGGGGGCATGCCGCGGTCCGGCACGGTCGTGGCCGCGATGGTCAGCCACACGGCGACGAAGTTGAGCGCCTCCGCCAGGGCCCAGAGCAGGTGGTCGCGCCACTGGTAGGCGCACCACGCTACGAGGGGCAGGAGCCACAGCGAGCTCTGCACCGTGAACGACTTGCCGGTGACGAGGACGATGCCGACCATGACGAGCGAGACCTCGGCGACCGTCGGCCGGCGGGACGACGACAGGGCGAGGACCGCCCCGGCGAGGACGGCGACGAGCCAGCCGAACGCCGCCAGGGCGGTCACGACGCCGGCGGCCATGGCATGCCCGGCCAGCTGTGGCAACAGCCACGGCGAGCCGTAGCCGGCCGGCGCCGAGGACCACCCGAGGTAGGCCGAGGCGGCCGCCGCCGGGTTGAGGAAGGAGACGGCGGACAGGATGCCGCCGAAGGTGAGGAACGCGTACAGCGCGAGTCGGCCGAAGGCGCGCATCCGCCCCGACCGCAGGCACAGCAGGCCGATGGCGACGACGAGGAGCACGGGGTAGCTGCGTGCGGCGACGGCTGCACCGAGGAGGACGCCGGCCAGGGTCGGACGCCGGCGCGACCACGCCCACAGGCCGGCGCTCGCGAGCGCGACGCCGAGCAGGTCGGCCGACACGAACCCGACGAGGGCGGCAACCGGGGACACGGCCACGTGGGCGGCCGAGAACGAGGACCACGCCGACGACGCGACGAGCCAGACGACGAGCAGCAGCAGCAGGGTCAGCAGCACGGACCACAGCGCGAAGTACCAGGCGGCCCGGCTGCGCAGCGATCCCTCGTCGGGCACGAGGCTCGCGAGGGCGGTCAGGGCCAGGCCGGTCAGGGGCGGCTGCCCGGTGGTCGGTGCGGCGGACCCGCCCTGCAGGAAGGCCGCCAGCCCCGCCTTGACGTTGCCGTCCCGGTAGGCGTTCGGCAGGTCGGCGTAGCACGCGCTCCAGAACTGCGTGTCACCGGTGAACCCGGTGCGCAGGCAGGGCGCCCGGAGCAGGATGCCGAGGCCGGCCGTCACGGCCGTGAGCGCGGAGAGCACGGCAGCCGTCAGCACCCACGGCAGCTCGCGGGCCGCCGCGTAGCGGCCGCGCGGACCACCGATGACCTCCGACGCCGCGGTGACGACCGGGTCACCGCGGCGGGCGAGGTCGTCACGGCGCAGGAGGTCACCGCGCCGGACGAGGTCACCGCGCCGGCCGGGGCCGTCCCGCCAGGCGTGCGACCGCGTCACCGGGACTCACCCACCGGCGCCGCCACCGCCACCGCCGCCCTTGGTGGTGGTGGTGGACGGGAACGGCAGCGGGACGGTCACGGTGTTCGTCGGGGAGTCGGTCGGCGTCGGCTTGCCGGTGCCCTTGGTCTTCGTCGGCGTCGGCGTCCGGGTCGTCGTCGTCGGGGCCTGCGTCGTCGTCGTCTCCTGCGTCGCCGTGTCCGGCGGCGGCGTGAAGGTCGTCGTCGGCGTCGGGACCTTGTCGTCGCCGACACCGGCCCGCGGCGGGAAGTCCTGGACCGGGACCCCGTCCATGACGATCTTCATGAAGTCGTAGAAGACGTCGGCCGGGATGGTGCCACCGGTGAGGTTGGTGTCCTCGGCGTCGGTCAGGGTCTGCGGGTTGCCGTTCGCGTCCGGCTTGTACATGCCGATCGACACGGCCAGCTGCGGCACGAAGCCCGAGAACCAGATCGACTTGGCGTACGACGACGTACCGGTCTTGCCGGCGACGGGGCGGTCGAGCCGCTGGAGCTTGGTCGCGGTGCCGCCGTCCTTGACGGTGTAGGTCATGGCGTCGGTGACGTCGGCCGTGACGTCCTTGTCGAAGGCCCGACGCGTCTGCGGCTTGGCGGTGTAGCTGAAGTCGCTCGTCGTCGAGGTGACCCTCTTGACGAAGTACGGCTTGGACCGGACACCCTGCGCGGCGATCGTCGAGTAGGCGGTCGCCATGTCGATGACGTGCGGGGAGGCGGTGCCGAGGACGTTCGTCAGGGTGTCGTCGAGGCCGGGCGTCCGCTCCGGGATGCCGGCGTCGATCGCCGCCTGACGCGTCAGCTTCGGGGTGATGGTGTTGTTGAGGTTGACGAAGGCGGTGTTGATCGAGCGGCCGATCATCCGGCGCATGTCGACCATGCCGTAGGAGCGCTCGCCGAAGTTCGTGATCTTCGTGCCGTCGATCTCCTGCGGCTGGTCGCCGTCGAACTTCGTCTTCGTCGAGATGCCGTCGCGGACCGCGGCGAGGACGGCGAAGGGCTTGAAGTTCGAGGCGCCCTGCATGATCGCCTGCGTCGCCGAGTTGAACTGGTTCTTCCGGTAGTCGGCGCCGCCGTACATGGCGATGACGGCGCCGTCGCCCGGCTTGATCGCGACGAGTCCGCCCTGGACCTTCTTGGGCAGGTTGTCCTGCATCGCGGTGATCGCCGCGTTCTGGGCCTTCTTGTCGATCGTCGTCGTGATGCGCAGGCCGCCCTGGTCGATGTCCTGCTCGGTCAGCCCGTTGGCGATCAGCTCACGCTTGACCTGCGCGGTGATGAAGCCGTTGGGTCCCGACGAGAACTGGTTCGGCTTGTACGGCAGGATCTTCGGCAGCTCGGTGTACTTGGCGCGCTCGGCCCGGCTGAGCCAGCCCTCCGAGACCATGCCGTCGAGGACGTAGTCGACGCGCTTCTCGAGGTTGGCCTTGGCGCCGGGGCCGTTCGCAGGGTCGTAGAGCGACGGGGCGTTGATGACGGAGGCGAGGACGGCGCCCTCCGGGATGGTCAGCTTGCTGACGTCCTTGCCGAAGTAGGCCTTGGCCCCGCTCTGGATGCCGTAGGCACCGCGCCCGTAGTAGATGGTGTTGAGGTAGTCCTGCAGGATCTGGGACTTGCTGCGCTGGCCGTCGATCTTGATGGCGAGGAGGATCTCGCGGGCCTTGCGGGAGATCGTGCGGTCCTGCGTGAGGAAGTAGTTCTTGACGTACTGCTGGGTGATCGTCGAGCCACCCACCTGGGCCTCGCCGGTGACGCTCGTCTTGACGGCACGCAGGATGCCGCCGACGGAGATCCCGTTGTTGGCGTAGAAGGTGCGGTCCTCGGCGGCGAGGTGCGCGTCCTGGACGAACTTCGGCACGCGGCTCAGGTCGACCGACTCCCGGTTGCCGTCCTGGGAGGAGATGCGGTCCAGCTCGGTCTTGCCGTCGGCGTAGTAGACGATGGAGACCTGGCGGTTGGCGATCTCGTTCGCGGCCGGGATGTCGATCTTGTTGTAGGCGATGAAGACGCCGATGACACCGAGGACGAAGAGCACGGCGCCCGCGATCGACCCCCACTTGAGGGTGCCGACGACCCACGTGCGCCAGCCGCTGCGTCCCGCGCCGGCGCCGCTGCCCCGACCGTCGCCCCGACCGCTGCCGGCGCCGCGCGTGCCGCCCTTCGAGGCCGCCAGCTGGGCGGCACGGACCTCGTGCCTGCTCGGACTCACTCATCAACTCCGTTTCAGCGATGTGGCCCGAGCTTCCGCCCCGGGCCGCTCATCAGTATGACCCGACGCAGCGCCAGACGGCCAAACGGGACGACGGACCTCACAGGGCCTGCACAGGCGCTGCACGTGTCGACCCGGGTATGGGGGACGAAGCGCGCGACCCTGTCACCGTGATGCGTCGGCATGATGTATCGCGCCGATATATCTGCATGTACAGTGGCGATCGTGCCGAAGTCCTCCCGCCCCGCGAGCCGCCGCGCGACGCTGCTCGAGTTCGCGGTGCTCGGGCTCCTGCACGACGGTCCGCTGCACGGGTACGAGCTGCGCAAGCGGCTGACCACGGCCCTCGGCATCTTCCGGGCGCTCTCGTACGGCTCGCTCTACCCCGCGCTGCGCCACCTCGTCGAGTCCGGCTGGATCCACGAGACCGAGGAACCGGCCGCCGGGACCGGCCGCCGCCCGCGCATCACGTACGAGCTCACGGCGGAGGGCAAGGAGCACTTCCAGGACCTCGTCGCCGCGAGCGGCCCGGACGCGTGGGACGACGATGACTTCGACGTGCGGTTCGCCTTTTTCTCCCGGACCGAGGCGCAGGTGCGGCTGCGCATCCTCGAGGGTCGGCGCTCCCGCCTCGAGGAGCGGCTGGCGAACATCCGCGACGCCTCCACCCGCAACCGCGAGCGGATGGACGGCTACACGCTGGCCCTCCAGCAGCACGGCGAGGAGCGGGCCGAGCGCGAGGTCCGCTGGCTCGAGGAGCTCATCGTCGCCGAGCGGCGCGCGGCCCTCGACCCCGGCCCGGCGGCCTTCGACGAGCCCACCGGCACGACCCCCACGAGCAGCACCACCCCGAGCACGAACCACCCGAGCACCACCAACCACAAGGAGTGATCCATGGGATCCGTACGCGTCGCCATCGTCGGCGTCGGCAACTGCGCGAGCTCGCTCGTGCAGGGCGTCGAGTACTACAAGGACGCTGACGCCACCGGCACCGTCCCCGGCCTCATGCACGTGACGTTCGGTGAGTACCACGTCGGCGACGTGCAGTTCGTCGCCGCGTTCGACGTCGACGACAAGAAGGTCGGCAAGGACCTCTCCGAGGCCATCAACGCCTCGGAGAACAACACGATCAAGATCACCGACGTGCCCACGACGGGTGTGACGGTCCAGCGCGGCCACACGCTCGACGGGCTCGGCAAGTACTACCGGCAGACGATCGACGAGTCGGCTGCCGAGCCGGTCGACGTCGTGCAGGCCCTCAAGGACGCGAAGGCCGACGTCCTCGTCTCCTACCTGCCGGTGGGCTCCGAGGCCGCCGACAAGTTCTACGCGCAGTGCGCCATCGACGCGGGCGTCGCCTTCGTCAACGCCCTGCCGGTCTTCATCGCCTCCGACCCGGAGTGGGCCGCGAAGTTCGAGGCTGCGGGCGTGCCGATCATCGGTGACGACATCAAGAGCCAGGTCGGTGCGACGATCACGCACCGCGTCATGGCCAAGCTCTTCGAGGACCGCGGCGTCGTGCTGGACCGCACGTACCAGCTCAACGTCGGCGGCAACATGGACTTCAAGAACATGCTCGAGCGCGAGCGTCTCGAGTCCAAGAAGGTCTCCAAGACGCAGGCCGTCACGTCCAACCTCAGCGGCCCGCTCGCCGGCAAGAAGGACGACCGCAACGTCCACATCGGCCCGTCGGACTACGTCGCCTGGCTCGACGACCGCAAGTGGGCCTACGTCCGCCTCGAGGGTCGCGCCTTCGGTGACGTGCCGCTGAACCTCGAGTACAAGCTCGAGGTGTGGGACTCCCCCAACTCGGCCGGCATCATCATCGACGCCATCCGCGCGGCGAAGATCGCCAAGGACCGCGGCATCGGCGGCGCACTGCTGTCGGCGTCGTCCTACCTCATGAAGTCGCCGCCGGAGCAGCGCGAGGACACGGTCGGGCGGGCCAAGCTCGAGGCCTTCATCCGCGGCGAGGAGCCCCGCTGACCCGCAACTGCCCGCGACGCCCCGCGACGCGGGACCACGCCTGACGCCGAGGCCCCCTTCCGCACGGAAGGGGGCCTCGGCTCGTGTGGTGCTACTTGAGGACGCTGCCGGTGACGGTTCCGGTCCGCGCGTCGACGAGGCACTGGATCGTCCGACTCTCCGACCACGTCCACGCGTCGGAGGGGTAGATGAAGCTCGGCTCGACCTCGTCCATGCGGTCCTCGCGCACGAGGGGGTCGCCCTTGCCGCGACAGCCCTTCTCGGCGGCCGCGACGACCTTGTCCTTGCCCGGGTAGGAGCCCGCGGGCAGGTCGAAGACGGTGATGACCTGGCTCGTGTGGGCCGTCGTGCACGGCACGACGGTGACGTCCCCGACCTCCTCGTCCTCGCCGGTCGAGTCGTCGTCGAAGCAGTCCCCGGCCTTGAGGTCGGCGACGCTGACCTGGTGGCCGGACTGGCGGGGCGACGGGCTCGTGCCACCCGACCCGCTCGAGTCGGAGGCGATGCCGATCGCGAGGAGGGCGCCCCAGCCGAGCAGCCACACCGCGCCCAGGACGATCCCCGCGACGGCCATGCCGCGACCGTTCTGGACGACGCGTCGCAGCTGGTTCAGCGCCACGACGCCGAGCACGATGCCGACGACGGCCGCCACGGGCAGCAGCCCGGCGATGCCGCAGCACAGGGCGGCGATGGCCAGGCCGTTCGTGCCGGGGCGGTGCTCGCGCCCGTCGGGACCCGGGGGCGGGGCGAAGGCTTCCGGGTAGGCGCCGTACGGGCCGACGGTCGGGCCGGCGTCGGTGGACGGCGGGCCGCTGTGGGAGGCCATGGCGGGGGGTCCGGGCGCCGTGAAGGGCGTCCCGGCGGGCGCGGGCGGGACCTGCGGGAGCTGGGGGCCGGAGCCGGGCGGCGGCGGCAGCTGGTAGGCCGAGGACCGGTCGTCCTCGGGGTTCGGCGACGAAGGGCTCACGGCCGGTCAGCATCCCACAGCCGGATGGCGTGCAGGAGACGTTCCCACCGACGAGGGCACTGCCACGCGCCCGGCGCCGGGGACGGCGGACCGTGAACCTGTCGCAGGCGCTCGGCGTGGGGCAGGATCGGACGATGCGTGTCATGACGTGGAACCTGCGCACCGAGACGGCGCTCGAGCCGCCGCACTGGCCGGACCGCCTCGAGGGCGTCGTGTCGGTCATCGAGGAGCTCGGGCCGCACGTGCTCGGCACCCAGGAGGCGTCGGCGCGCATGCTCGACGACCTCGCCGCCCACCTGCCGAGCCGGTACGGATGGCTGGGCGAGGGCCGGCTCGGGGCCCGCAACGACGAGTTCACGGCCGTCATCTACGACACCGCGCGCTTCGACCTGCTCTCGTGGCGCACCTGGTGGCTCTCGGACCGCACCGAGGTGCCCGGCTCGACGGCGTGGGGGGCCGCCTACCCTCGCACGGCGACGACGGTCCGGCTCCGGGACGCCGGCGACCACACGACGTACACGTTCGTCAACGCCCACCTCGACGACGTCAGCGAGCTCGCCCGGCTGGAGGGGGCGCGCCTCCTCGCCGGCAGCCTGGGCCACGACCCGAGCGTCCTCCTCGGCGACTTCAACGCCGAGGCGGGAGCCTCCGAGCCGCACGCCGCCCTCCTCGACGCGGGTCTCGTCGACGCCGTCGCACCGCACGTCACGGCCGCGACCCCCGGCACCTTCCCCGCGCTCGGCCCCGTCGTGCCCGGCGGCCCGCGCGTCGACTGGGTGCTGACGACCCCCGACCTCGTCTCCACGGATGCCCGCGTCGTCGACCTCGGCGGGCGGGAGCCCGTGCCGTCGGACCACCTGCCGGTCGTCGTCGACCTCGAGCGCCGCTGAGCCGTCCCGAGCACCGCGGTCCGCCCGAGCCGGGGCCACCCGACCATCCCCGGCGTCACAACATTTGGACACCCATAACGCAAAGCATGGTTTCGTGGCCACAATGGCTCGCAGACCGGGGCGTGGAGTGCGCCCGACCGCGAGAGGACGAGCCATGGCATCACCGCGACTGGGCGACGTCGCCCCCGACTTCACCGCCGACACCACCGAGGGCCAGATCAGCTTCCACGACTGGAAGGACGGCACGTGGGCCGTCCTGTTCAGCCACCCGGCCGACTTCACGCCGGTCTGCACGACCGAGCTCGGCCGGGTCGCCGCGCTCGAGGACGAGTGGTCCAAGCGCAACGTCAAGGTGCTCGCCGTCTCGGTCGACCCGACCGACAAGCACGACGAGTGGAAGGGCGACATCGAGGAGGTCGGCGGCGCGGCCGTGGCCTACCCGATCATCGGCGACGAGGACCGCACCGTCTCCGAGCTGTACGGCATGATCCACCCGGGCGAGGGCGACACCTCGAGCGTCCGCTCGGTGTTCGTCATCGACCCCTCGAACAAGGTGCGGCTCAGCCTCACCTACCCCAAGAGCGTCGGGCGCAACTTCGACGAGATCGTCCGGGCCGTCGACGCCCTCCAGCTGACCGACCGCGGCCCGTTCTCGACGCCGGCCGACTGGCGCGAGGGCCAGCGCGTCATCGTCGCCCCGACCCTGTCGACCGCCGACGCCCGCGAGCGCTTCGGTGACGACGCGGTCGAGGAGGTCAAGCCCTACCTGCGCTACACGAGCGTCACGGCCTGACCGCGTTCCAGCCGGCTCCAGCCGGCTCCAGCCGGCGCGAGCCGGCATGAGCACGTGAGCCACGCCGACGGGCGGCCACCCTCGAGGGCTGTCTCTTATACACATCTGACGCTGCCGACGACGGAGAG